>DATMSL010000298.1:0-9094 GCA_035565435.1 Dyadobacter sp.
CGACGGATCAGAATAGACGATCAGAAATATGAATCAATTCCCGTCGACTTGATTCGACGGATCAGAATAGACGATCAGAAATATGAATCGATTCCCGTCGATTTGAATCGACGGATCAGAATAGACGATCAGAAATATGAATCAATTCCCGTCGACTTGAATCGACGGATCAGAATAGACGATCAGAAATATGAATCAATTCCCGTTGACTTGAATCGACGGATAAAATTGATGATCAGATCTTAACTAAAACCGATGACTGAACACCGTTACAAGGGGCGACAGGACCAATCCTGCGCCCCGAAACGGTGGATGCGCCTCCCAAGGGCGCATTTTTTATTTTTCTTGGATTTAAATCGAAACTTTGTAATATTTATTCGGAGTGATTCAGGACTTATTATGACGCTAACTTGTTACATCAGAGGGATTTTTATTTGCTTGATGGTGTTCCTGGAACCGCTCCATTACGCTTGGGCACAGGTTAGCAAGATCCGCGAGCTTCAAATGAGCCTTCCTGCCATCCGCGATAGTTCTAACTACGTCGATGTCGTCAACAGGATCTCCCTGCTTTTCTATGAACAAAATGCGGACAGCACGCTCTACTATGCATTGAAAGCAAGGCAAATAGCGTATCGGAACGATTACGAACGAGGCCGGGCTGACGCCACCAACAACCTGGGCGTGGTTTTCGATATCAAGGGTAACATCCCGCTTGCTTTGCGCTACTATAATGACGCGTATAACCAGTATGTTGCGCTGCGCGATTCGTCGAACATCATGCAGACGCTTATGAATATCGGTTCCGTATACAGCATCAGTGGGCGGAACGATAAGGCGCAGGCCAATTATAACCGCGCAATGGCGCTCGGCGACCGCATTCAGCACGATTCCATCACGGCGCTGGTGATCTACAACTACATGCTGCTGTATCCGCAGAAATTCAGCAGCACCCGCCGGCGGGCGCTCATCGACAGGGCATACAGGATCGCTGAAAAGTACCGCGATGTCCGGCTCGAACTGGCGATCGACCAATTGAGGGCTTCGGAGCTCATTGATACCGGGCAACGTGAAAAAGGGCTGGCATTTTTAGAGGAGACACTCAACAAAGCCCTGGCATTGGAGCTGAATTACCTCAGTATGGACCTTTTGCTCGACCTCGGCGACCATTACATAGCAGAAGACCGGAATCGGGCCATTCAGTTTTACAACCAGGCACTCGAACTGGCGGAGCAGAAAAACTACCGCATGTACGCGCGTGATGCGTGCAAGAGACTGTACGACTACTATGCGAGTCGGAAAGAGAATGCCCAGGCATTCATTTACAGTCAGAAACTATTGAGTCTGTTTGAAGAGCAGGCCGAGATCGACCGGGTTTCGGGGATAGATTACATTGAATACGCTGTCAAAGACCAGCAGTTGGCCTCGGCGGAGATGAAATCCAGGTACAACGCGCAAATGCTCACGCTGGCCGTGGCGGTGTGTGTGCTAACATTACTAAGTATCGTTGTGCTCTGGCGGAACTGGAAGCTAAGCAAAAAGACCAATCGCGTGCTGACTATGCAGTTTCGGCAACTGGAATCGACCACCGACGCTTTGGAGCAGAGCAATCAGAACTACGCACGGCTGATCAAGATCCTGGCGCACGACCTCCGCAACCCGATAGGCGGTATCAATGCATTGTGTTCGCTGCTGCAAGATGAGGGAACGACAGCTGAGGAGGCACAACAATATGTAGCGCTGATCCGGGAATCGAGTACTACCTGCCTGCACATGATCAGCGATTTACTTCAAACGGATTTTGATTTCAAGGAAACTGAGTTGCGCAGAAAGCCGGTCGATTTGCCGGTTTTCCTCGATCACGCTGTGACGTTGCTGACATTCCGCGCTGCCGAAAAGAACCAGCGGCTCATCCTCGACGACTCTGCGCAGGCAGTCGTGAACGCCGACCCGGACAAGCTGCTGCGGGTTTTGAATAATCTCATTGTGAATGCCATCAAATTTAGCCCGGAGGGGGAGACGATCCGGGTCAAAATGGAGCAATCGGATAGAGGCGTTACGATTTCCGTGGAGGATCATGGGCTGGGCATCCCAAAGGAGGCCATTCCCAATCTCTTCGATCCCTTCACGGCTTCCAGGCGCCCCGGCACGGCGGGGGAACAGGCTTTTGGTTTGGGTTTATATATTTCCAAACAGATCGTGGAAGCGCATGGCGGCAAGCTTTGGTTCAAAACTGAGGACGGAAGTGGTACCACATTCTACATTTTCCTGCCCGGAGAGAATGTCGACTCACTCTCTCCGGCTTGACGGAATTTGGTCAGATATTGTCTACCGTGAGCTGCGTATCTTTTCGTCGTATCGTTTTTTCAGGGTAGCGAGGGATTTATCGTAGCCTGCTTTGTCAAAGAATGCTTCAGGGTGGTACGGGTCTATCGGTTTGTGCTTTTCGTGCAGGGAAAACTGGCTCGCATGGGACGATAGCCAGATATCAAACTGCTCGTTTTTCATAGCAGCCAGTGTTTTTGCGTAATCTTTGCCCACTTCGGGATATCCGGGCATGCCGGAGAGTTTCGTTTCATCGAGGATACTCGGCATATTGGCGATCAGTACTTTGTAAGCGCGTTTTTCGTCCCTTACTGTAAATGAGAAGCTGCTTGCACCGGGCGTGTGGCCGGGGTGGTGCAGCAATTTTACCTGCATCGTGCCCAGCTTGATAATTTCGCAGTTTTTCAGCAGCTGGTCGGGTTGGACAGCTTCGAATGTGGCGCCATGGCCACCTAATGCATAGTCGGAAGCGCCGCCGTCGGTCATAGCTTTGGCGTCTTTTTCCTGGATCATAAATTTGGCTCCTGTGGCCTTCTTAATGGCCGCGATACCCGCAACGTGGTCGTAATGCGCGTGGGTAGCCAGCAAAATCTTGATATCCTCAAACTTGAAGCCCAGCGCTTGCATGTGCTTGCGGATGAGCGGGACCGATTCTTCGAGGCCTGTATTGATCAGAATATGTCCCTTGGGCGTGGCGATGAGGTAACAAGCCAGGTCATAAGTCCCTACATAATACAGGTTTCCGGCAATGCGAAACGGACGGTAGTCCTTCGACCATTCCTGCTGGACGAATGGTAATTTTCTCGTTTTACTTTGGGCCTGCGCTGTGAAAGGCGTGAGAAGCGCCCCGGCGATGAATGCTGTTGCAATTGTTTTTTGAAGTGTCGGCATAGGATTGATGGTAAGCGCGCAAAGATAGCCGTAGCGGTGCGGGTACGCAAGATGTATCGTAGTGACCGTTGACCGCTCAACAAATCAGAACGATCAACAATACCTGACCACAAATGACAATGCCGAACAGTCAACCCGCCGTTGGTCAGCAAGTGCACCCGTCATACCTTTTTAACAAACTGATAATAAATGCATAAACTCCGCGAAAAGTGAATGGCTGTTCTTTGTGCTACTATTTCACTTAATCAGTTTATGTTCACCATGAAGCCTTTATTTACTTATTCCGCATTGGCCGGCCTGCTTGCGCTCGGTGCCTGCCAGGACCACCGCGATCCGAACAGCCCGGAAATTACCCTGCAAAACCGCTCGGTAACGCCCGTGCTCGCCAAGCTGCTTCCGGGTGCTACTTCCGGACGCGTTACGGCAAGCAATGTGAAGCTATTCTCACTCCTGAGCAGCGATGACCAGCTCGAACAGTCACCAGCCTATGTTTTCGGTGGATCGGCCGATGGTGCGGGCCTTTTTCAGAATCCGGATGGCAACTACACGATCCTGGTGAATAATGAAGATAACTTTTCTGTTTCCCGCATTACGCTCGACAAAGGTTTCAAGCCGGTAAAAGGGGAGTATGTGCTGAACTCCGACGGTGGAACGTGGCGTTTGTGTTCGGCTACTTTGGTAACACCCGTCGAGCATGGCTTCGGTCCTGTCTTCCTGACTTCGGGTGAAAGCGGGCAGGAATCGCGCACGCACGCGCTCAACGTGGATGCGAACGTAGGCCAGGCGAATATTTCCCGCGAAGTGGCCGGACTTGGTCGTTGGAGCGCCGAAAACGCTGTTCCGCTTCCTAAACCTGCATATCCGGGCAAAACCGTGATCGTGATCGGTGACGACGATTCGGACGTGAACGGCGGCCAGGTGGCGATGTATTTGTCGAGCACCGTCGGCGACCTCGATAACGGTTCGCTTTACATGCTGAAACGCGCTGATAACAATCAGAGAGAAATGGATATGAAGCCAGGCTCTGTGTATGATGTAGAATTTGTGAAAATTGATAACCACAAAACTTTGACCGGTGCACAGATCAACGGAAAAGTGAATGATCTGAAAGCCATCAAATTCGGACGTGTGGAAGACGTGGATTACCGCAAGGGAGGAGCTGCGCAAGGCCGCGAAGTGATCTTTGCGGTAACAGGCCAGGAAGACAAAGGTGTGAATGCAGACTATTCACGCTCGAAATACGGCCGCATTTACCGCGTGACACTCGATGCGAACGATCCGCTCAAAGGTAAACTGGAAGTATTGCTCGACGGCGACGACCGCAACGGCATCGCCAAAACGTTCCAGAACCCGGATAACGTTTGCGCGACTTTCGACTACGTGTATATCATGGAAGACCCGAACGGCTACGGCGATGAAAAACATGATGGTTATGTATACCAATTCAATCTCAATACCAAACAATTGACCCCGGTTCTCGAAATCGACCACCGTCGTTCGGAGGCTGATGCGGCGAAATACAATGTGGGAGGTCCTTCTGCATTCGGTTCGTGGGAAAGCAGCGGGATGATCGACGTGTCGGATGTTACAGGCCGTCCGAATACATTCATGCTCGGCATTCAGGCGCACACATGGCGCGGTGATAAATACAAAGGAGTTGACGGCGGCTCGATCCGTAAATCGGAGAACCAGGCCAGCCAGCTGATCCTCATTGAAGGTCTGCCTCGTTAATTACATAGTTTTCAGACTCCTGGCCGGAATTTTCGGGCCAGGAGTTTTCCTTTTGAAACAATACCCACTCCTGCAACATGCTGAAATTCGAGCGTAACCCCAATTCATTTATTTACCGCCACAGGAGGCTGCTTTTCTCGATAGGGCTGATCATTATCATCCCGCTGATCGTATGCCTGATCTGGTGGCTGATGGGCCCGGTGTCGAAACAGGCGCCCGCGAAAGAGGTAAAGAAGGCCTTCATGCAAAATATCACGGATCTCGACAGCGCGGTAAGCCGCTTGCAGGCCGATATTCGCGCAAAGCAGCCAGCCGCCATTCAGGAATCCTTCAAACGCGCCCGCATTGCTTACAAGCGCGTCGAGTTCATCTCAGCCTATTACAGTCCCGAAACAACCCGCGCCCTCAACGGGCCCAATATCCCCGAAGTCGACGATGACCTGCGCGTAAATGAGCCGCAGGGTTTTCAGGTTTTGGAAGAAATGGTATTTCCCGAAGTCGCTACGGATGCTTACCCCGACATGCTGCATGCCGCCGACGTCATCCGTGCGAATGTGAACCGGCTTCGGAAGATCTCGGAGACCAATGACCTTACCGACAGCCATGTATTCGATGCCATGCGCCTGGAAGTATTCCGGATTGTGTCGATGGGCATTACCGGGTTCGATTCGCCCGTTGCCTTCCATTCGTTACCCGAAGTTGCCTCGGCGCTGGAAAGCATGCAGGAGCAATTGGCACATTATACTGCGAATAGTAAGAACAATGCATTGCGGAGCCAGCTCGATAGTACCATTCATGCGGCTATCGGCTATGTCCGCAAGTCGCCGGATTTCAATGCATTCGACAGGCTGGTTTTTATCCGCGAATATGCCAATCCGCTCAGCAGCCAGTTGCTCGATGCACAAAAGGCACTGGATATCCCGGTTTTCACGGAGAAAAGACTGCTATTCCCGGTCGCGCGCACGCTCACGGATTCGGGGGTGTTCAATGCCAATTACTTCATCAACTTCGAAGAGCAGGCCATGACGACCCAACGCATTGCATTAGGTAAAATGCTGTTTTTCAATCCAATATTATCCAATAACTCGGGTCGGACGTGTGCTACCTGCCACCAGCCCGACAAAGCTTTTACCGATGGCGAGCCCAGGAGCTTTGCGGTCGGTTTCAACGGGTTGCGGGTCAGCCGCAATGCGCCTACTTTACTGAATGCCTCTTTCCAGGCCGCCCAGTTCGCCGACTCCCGTGTGACTTTCCTCGAAGACCAGGCGAGCGACGTTATCCGCAATCCGGATGAAATGCACGGCTCGCTACCAGACGCCGTGGCGGCTTTGTACAAGCAGGAACAGCCGCGCAGGCTCTTCGAAGAGGCTTATGCCGACGGCGTGACAGAAAGTAATCTCAAAAACGCGATCGCCAGCTACATCCGCTCATTGTCGTCGCTCGATTCCCGCCTCGACCGCCATTTCCGCGGCTCGGATGCCTCATTGACTATCGAGGAAAAAGCCGGGTTCAATCTTTTTATGGGGAAAGCCAAATGTGCTACCTGCCATTTCTTTCCGCTTTTCAACGGTACGGTGCCGCCTGCTTACCTCGAAACGGAGAGTGAGGTCCTCGGCACGCCTGCCACTGCCGAAGGCAAAACCGTCGATCCGGACGTTGGTAAATTTGCCCTTACCAAGCGTGAACCACATCGTTACGCTTTCAAAACGCCTACCGTCCGGCATGTAGCGCTCACCGCACCTTACATGCATAATGGTGTTTTCAGAACATTGGAGGAGGTGGTTGATTTTTACGATCGCGGCGGCGGGAATGGGTTAGGTTTTAATATGGAAAATCAGACATTACCCTTTGATAAACTCAACTTAACCGGTCCCGAGAAGAAAGCGCTGGTTGCGTTTATGAAGATTTTGTAAAATACAAATCCATTACTGACAATGGGTTGTCATTCTGGTCTGATTTATTTGAAGTAAATTAATATTCACTTCAAACAACAACCCTATGAACACGATCATCAGCAATGGTACCCCTATTAGTTACAATGTGTATGGCAGCGGCGCCGCGACACTGCTTTTTGTCCACGGCGCGTTCATCGACCAGAGCTACTGGAAAGAGCAGGTATCTTTTTTCAAAGAGAAATACAAAGTGGTGACGATGGACCTGGCGGGACACGGCGGCTCGGGAACGAACCGGGAGGAATGGACGCTCCAAAGCATGGCCGACGACGTGGTCAATCTCATCAAAGCGTTGCATCTCGAAGAGGTGATCCTGGTCGGGCATTCGCTCGGCGCGAACCTGAGCCTGATGGCAGCGGCCGCTTATCCAGGGCCGATTATCGGTTTTATCGCCGTCGACAATTTTAAAAACCTCGCCACCCCGCTTCCCGCGGAATACGACAGCCAGGTGGAAGCGATCATCGCAAGCTCCCAAACTGCCTATGCCGACACCAATGAGCAATATGCCCGGATGGTGCTCCTCACCCCTGCAACCCCGTTATGGATCACGGATAAAGTCGTTGCAGCATTTCGCAATTCCTATAAGCCGATGGGACAGCAAACTTTGCCGCAATTTTTCGCGATGGACAGGATCGAACGCGCAGCTTTACCGTTGCTGAAACCCAAAATGAACCTGATCAATGTCAATTACATGCCAACCAATGTGGAGGCTTTGGAAAAGAATGCCATCAATGGCTACACATTGATCGAAATCGCGGGTACCTGCCATTACCCGATGCTCGAATCGCCGAAAGCGTTGAATGAGGCTTTGGACGAGGTGATCGACAGTGTGCTGGAAACGAAAATTACGGTGTAATATCCGTCAGTCGAGTGTATTCGCCTTCGAGCGTCCGTATTTCGGCGGGTGACTTGGAGAGGTCGATTGCCCGGCGATAATGTTCAGCGGCCTGTTGCGTGGAAATGGGGGCATAGAGGTAGCCGAGCAATGAATGGTAATAGGTGTTGTTTTCAAGTCCGAGCTTTTGCGCCTCTGCCAACCCGGCCTCATGGCCATATACTTTGGCGTATGCAAACGTCCGGTTGAGCGCCGTCGAAGCCGAGTATTCGAGGACGATCAGCTGATTGTACAAATGCAGAATATGCTCCCATTTCTGCGTCTCTGGCAGTGTAGTGTGCCAATAGGCGATTCCCGCCTCGATGTGATATTTGGAAACCGCATTGCCCGAGCAGGCATTGACGAGGTAGTAATGGCCACGGTCGATCAGCTCTCGGTCCCACAAGCTCTGGTCTTGCGCCTCGAAGAGAATGGTGTGGCCGTTATCGTTCAGCCGGGCTTCGAACCTGGAACTTTGGTAGCACATCAGCGCAAGCAAGGCTTCTACCTGGCGTGAGTTGGTGAGCGGGTTTTCGGCGAGCATGTGCGTAAGGCGCATAGCCTCCGCGCACAAGTCTCTGCGTATGAGAATGTTGCCCGATTTGGAAAAATAACCTTCATTGAACAGCAGATATAGGGTGCGCAGCACGACATCGAGCCGCGCCTGCACTTCGGCGGGCAGCAGCGGACCTATCTGGAACTGGTCGCTCCGAAGGTTGGCGCGTGCCCTTAGGAGACGCTTCTTGATGGTCTCAGGTTTGGAAAGGAACGCGTCGGCGATTTCGGCAATGCTGAAACCGCAAAGGATTTGCAATGCGAGGCTGATCTGGCTTTCGGGCGAATTGGCCGGATTGCAAACCGCGAATATCATGGCGAGCTGGCTATCCGCAATCATTTCGGCCGTAAAATCGAATGCGGGCTCCGACTGGCCCGGGCCGCGCAGCAGGGCGGGGGAGACCTGGGTTTCGAAAATCCGGGTATGTTTGAGATAATCCTTTGTTTTGTTTTTGGCAACCGTATACAACCAGGCGGTCGGGTTTTCGGGAGTGCCCTGCAATGGCCAGGTTTCGCTGGCTTTCAGGAAAGTTTCGCTGACGATATCTTCCGCGATTTCAATGTGTTTTAATCCAAAATGACGGCACAGTACCGCCGTCATTTTGGTATACTCTTTTCTGAAAAGGCCGGGCAATATTTCGGGGCTTTCAGCCATTGGAGAATGCTATTTGCGCTGTAAGATCTCTCTCACCTCTATATTTCCCCCGATTTTGAATATCGGATTGGCCTTCGCCAGTTCCACAGCCTCGTCGATCGTCTCGGTTCTGAC
>DATMSL010000299.1:0-5604 GCA_035565435.1 Dyadobacter sp.
ATTATACCCGCCCGCGGGCGTAAGGATGGATGTTTTTTCGGGGAAATTTTCGGTGATCAGCTGAATGGCATGATGGGCGTTCCGGGCAAGCTGCATCCTGAATGCGCGGACATGGCGGTCGTAGCTCTGATCTTTGAGGAGCCGGTGAACGGTCTCCTGATACAACGGGGAAACGGTACTCCCCAATGCAAACCTGATCTGTTCGGCACGTTGCGTAAATTTCCCGGCCGCCAACCAGCCCAGCCGTATTCCGGGCGCCAGTGTTTTGGCATACGAGGTATAGGTGAGCACAAGTCCGCTGTCGTCGAAACTCCTGATCGTGGAAGGTCTGGTGCCATGAAAGTGCAGGTCGCCATAGATGTCATTTTCGATAATCGCGACGTTGAATTCCCGGGCAATGGAGGCCAGGACCACTTTTTGTTCTTCGTTGAGCACTATTCCGGTCGGGTTGTGGAAGTTGGGCGTTACCAGAACCGCTTTGACACGGTTATTGCAACAAGCTTTACGCAAAAAGTCGGTATCGAATCCCGCATAAGGGCTCACGGGGATCTCCACGACTTTTAAATTGAGCACGCGTATCACTTCCAGTACTGAAAACACGCACGGACTTTCAACGGCGATCACATCTCCGGCGTCACAGACAGACGCCAATGCAATATACAATGCCTGCAAAGCGCCGTCGGTGATCAGCAGTTCGTCGGGACTGATGATGGTTTTATAAACTGCGGCACGTTGGATAATATGCTCCATGAGTTCCGTTGAGCCACTCGGTGGATAATATCGCAGTAGCCCTGCACCCTGTTCCCTGATTGCCTGCTGCATGGTCCGCAGCAACAATTTCTGCGGGATCAAAAGATCCCCGGCAGCAGCTACATTGAACTCGGAAATCCTGCGGTCAGCCCTCAAAGAGGTTGTCAGTTCGAGGTTACGCTTGAAAATGGGGTCTTTGGCAACGGGCTTACGCGTGGTATTGGGCTGCTGAGCAGCTGTATCGGGCTTGCTAACCACATAGTAGCCCGATTTGGGTATACTTTCCACCAGCCCGAGGATCACCAGATACTCGTACCCGCTTTGTATGGTACTCATGCTGGTTTGATACTGCTCCTTCAATGCACGTACTGACGGTAATTTTTGGCCGGGCCTGAAAACACCTTGACGGATATTCTGCTCGATCACATCCGTAAATATTTCAAACTTGTATTTCTTCATATTATACGCCATAAGCAAGGTGTTCACTATCAATCGGAAGCTTGCAATTTCGCGCAGACTTTCCCCAATCAAAGTACGGTTTTTTGTCACCGGATAGTTTCTAATTTAAATTATTTAATCGGCCAGGGTAGGGTGTTGTTTTAAGATTTTGTCATTGTGATAAATGGTATACATTCATTCGTCGAACTGAAAAAGATGCAGAATAAAACTTTGGATCAGGATTATTCGAACAAAAGCTTGATTCAGGCAGAATCCAACCTGGATCGGGAAGAAGTTTCGGATGCGACGATAGACAAGGAATATTTTATCAGAAGTGTATTTCAAACAGACGTAGAAAAAGGTTATGACCTTTTGTTTTGTCATTATTACAGCTCGTTGTGCAGCCATGCGGTCAGATACGTATATTCACGAGAGGTAGCCGAGGATATCGTCTCGGAGGTCTTTATGGCTTTCTGGAAAAAGGCGGCACATATTCACATCACCACCTCGTTTCGCGCATATCTTTTTATGTCGGTAAGGAATAAATGCCTTACCTACCTGAGGTGGGAATTCAAGAATGAAATCGCAGAGGAGTTGTCGGATAGTACGCTCGTGTCAATGCATATGGAACCTGACAAACTTGTTGAGTTTGACGAGCTTTATCAGCGAATCGTGAAAATAGTCGACGGGTTGCCTCCCCAGAATCAGAAGGTTTTTTTGATGAGCCGTTTCAATGGAATGTCTTATCAGCAAATCGCGGACAAGCTGCAAATTTCAAGGAAAGCAGTCGAAGCCCATATCAGCAAGGCTCTCGGAGAACTGAGGAGGGCACTCGGCAGCAGCCTTTGACGAAAGCGGCTAATGCTTTTTCAAAATTGTTGGACTCAAACATACGTCTATGCAGGCCCTAGTGGCCCCGAAACATATTTTATTAAAACAAAAATGAAGCCAGAATTGACGAAGTATATTGTTTTTTCCTATTTCTCGGGCGATGCGACACCTCTTCAGAAAGAAATGGTGCTGGAATGGCTGGCAGACGGGCGAAATGTCGAGCTGTATTTTACGTGGTTGGAGGAATGGGAGAAAATGCACATCCAGTTTCAGCCCGATTCCGCGGAAGCACTCACGAAAGTAAAGGCGAAGCTGCGCGACGAAGAACCGCAAGCTTTACCACCGGAGCTGCTCCCCGCCAGGAAACTCTCAAAAAGCAGGATGTTGCTGTGGGCAGCAGCGTGCCTGTTTCTGATGGGTTTCGCCGCTTTTTGGGAGAAAGAATTTTTGATTTATCGTACCTATCATACAGCCTTTGGCGAACAAACCAGGTTCCGGCTCGCCGACGGAAGTACTGTGCTGCTGAATGCTAACTCCACGTTAAAGGTTCCGCGCTGGGGATTTGGGAAATCGACCCGGCATGTATACCTGGATGGGGAGGCCGAGTTTTCGGTGCAGCACACAGCCGATCACCAGTATTTCAAGGTCCATAATGCCGATAAAAGTCTGATTACTGTGCTTGGGACCGAATTTGTGGTCTATACCAGGGCCCGGGAGACCAGCGTGGTGCTCAACAAAGGGAAGGTGGAAATCTCTTCGCTCGCCGGGGAGAAACCTTTAACCATGTTGCCGGGCGACCACGCGACGGTCGGAAAGAGCGGTCAGATTACCATTGAAAAGCTATCCCATGAAAAGCTTGCCGAGCACTCGGCGTGGAAGGAACATCGACTGGTGTTCGACGATACGCCATTGTATGAAGTTGCCCGGAAGATCCACGAACTCTTTGGGGTGGAAGTGAAAATAAACGGCAAAGAGCTGGCCGCGCGCACTGCGACGGGATCATTCCCGGCGAAAAATGCCGAGGAACTGCTCGCAATCCTCTCTTACATGTACGATTTCGAAATCAAAAAAGCTGAGAATAAGGTCATTTTAATTCCTAACCGTTAATTGTTTTCTATCCCTTAACCTGTTGTTTATGAAGCTACGATTACAATTTATGAGGTTCCTGTTCCTCTGTCTGGCTGTGGGGGCCCTTCCTACACTTTCGCTTGGGCAGCTGCTGGCCGACTCCAAGACCATCGTTCGCCAATCGGACACGCGACCTCAGCTGGTGAGCCTTGCAGACATACTTCTGAAATTGAAGGACAAGTTTCAGGTCGATTTGCTGTTCGAAGAGAAAATCGTGGAGAATATACGGGTTTCGTCCAACAGCATCCGGCCCTCGGCCTCATTTGAAGATAACCTGGAAACCCTTCTACGGTCGACAGGCATCCATTATATGAAGGTTAAGAAAAACACATACGTGCTGAGGACCGAGAAAATCAGTATTACGCAAAAGCCGCTTGAACATGCGCCTGCTTTTCCGGCCGATAACAGGCTCAAAGCGGTAGAGATGCTGGAAAGAAAAATGCTGCAGGTACCGGCCAAAGCGGCAGATGTAACAGTTACCGGGCGGGTAACGGACGAAAAAGGGGAGATTCTCCCGGGCGTGAATGTGACTGTGAAAGGTACGTTAAGGGGCGTATCGGCGGACGCATCCGGAAATTACAGCCTGTCGGTGCCATCGGGGCAGGTAACCCTGGTATTTTCCTTCGTGGGGTATGTCACACAGGAAGTACAGCTTGGCGAGAAAAAGACACTGGATGTCATTCTGCGGTCGGATAACAAGAATCTCGAAGAAGTGGTAGTGGTGGCCTTTGGAACGCAGCGGAAGGAAAGCATAGTCGGGGCCATTTCATCGGTATCTCCCAGTGATTTGAAAGTACCGGTAAGCAAGCTCAGTAACGCGCTGGCCGGTCAGATTGCCGGTATTGTATCCGTCCAGGGAAGCGGCGAGCCAGGCTCGGGATCAAGTTTCTGGATCCGCGGGATCAGTAGTTTCGGGGCTAATAACACGCCGCTTATCCTGGTGGACGGGATCCAGCGCTCTATGGATTTGGTGGATCCGGAAGATATTGAATCCTTCTCGATCCTGAAAGATGCCAGTGCAACCGCCGTTTATGGCGTGAGAGGAGCAAACGGGATCGTGCTGATTACCACCAAAAAAGGGAAGTATTCCGATAAACCGACCATTAATGCCCGCTACGAACGCGGCTTTTTAGCGCCGATAAGGTTACCGAAGCTGGCCAACGCGGAGCAATGGATGGACTACTATAACGATATCAGTTACGATGCCAACGGTTCTACCCCGTTTCCGGACCATATCAAGCAGAAGTACCTGTCGGGGGAAGACCCGGACCTGTATCCCAACGTGGATTGGATGAAAACCACGTACAAAGACGTCACAACCAGTAACCGGCTGAACCTGAATGTGACCGGGGGCGGCAGAATTGCGCGGTACTACGTGTCGGGCTCTTACTACAATGAGAACGGGTTGTTTAACCCCGTTGTAACCGAATCCTACAATCCATCGGTGAAGTACAACAAGTTTACTTTCCGGTCTAACCTGGATGTAGATATAACCAAATCCACGGAGTTAAGCCTTAACCTTTCCAATACTTACGAGAACAAGAGCCGCCTGGGCGTGGATATGGCCACGATGTACAACATTGTGATGACCACCCCGCCGATCGCCATTGCCCCGTATTATTCCGATGGAAGCCACGCGCAGCCGCTGGTGGGAAGCAACCCGTATTACTCACTGAACTCGACCGGGTTTTCCCAGGACTTTTGGAATACCTCGCAGTCGTTGATGAGCCTCACACAGGATCTGAGCGAGTATGTGCTCCCCGGCCTCAAATTCAACGTGAAATTTTCATGGGATGCTACCAATGAGTCGACATTGGATAAGCGGAAAAACCCGGCGACCTATTATGCCACCGGGCGTGACGAAGCGGGTAAGCTGATACTGCATAAAAACGCCGACGGCAGCGATTACCTGTCTTTGGCACGGTCCAATCGTGGTACGAAGACGACCAACCTTGAATCGTCGCTCAACTACGACAATGCGTTTGGTGACCACCGGGTAGGAGGCTTGTTTCTGTTCACGCGGAGGGAGTTTACCAACAATTTTCCCACGAATTACATCATGGCATTTCCCTACCGAAATATTGGTATCGCGGGCCGTTTGACATATGCCTTTAAAAACAAGCTGTTTTTTGACGGGAACTTTGGTTATAACGGATCCGAAAACTTTGCGCCATCCCATCGTTTCGGGTTCTTTCCTTCGATCGGCCTGGGGTATAACCTGAGCAAGGAGCGGTTCTTCCAGGATCTTTTCCCAGTGGTTAATTTGATGAAATTCAGGGGATCGCACGGGTACATCGGTAACGACCAGATCGGGGGCGATCGCAGGTTCGCTTACAATTCGGAGATGCAGTATTCAGGTTCATACACCTTCGGTACTACGGGCCAGAAGTATATTTCGGGTATTGCCACGGGAAATCCGGGGAACCCTAATGTCGCCTGGGAAGAGGCCATCAAGAC
>DATMSL010000300.1:0-14557 GCA_035565435.1 Dyadobacter sp.
ACTGGTCCAGGCTCCGTCACTTTTAGTCTAAATTCGATCAACTATCAAATGGACTCCACATTCACTGACCTTCCTGCCGGAAATTATGTGGTTACAGTCAAAAATAATGAAGGCTGCATTATTCAACAGGCTGTTAAATTGGAAGACACCTGTGGCAAAACCGTATTCATTCCGTCGGCATTTACGCCAAATGCCGACGGCATCAACGACGATTGGGCGATCTACTTCACTTCTCCGACCGTTGAGATCGAAGAAATGACCATATTTAATCGATGGGGTGAAGTCATATTTTATAGTAGACCTGGCAACGTTACCAGCGGTGCAACTATTTGGGACGGTAAGTACAAAGGACAGCAAGCACACGGCGTTTTCGTATACCAATTGTTAATAAAAATGTCGGCGCAGCAAGCTAGCTACGTTTACCGCGGTCAGGTTTCTACATTATGAAAAACTTCCGCTTACAAGAAAGTTTCGCTAACACAGTTATACTGCCGAAAATCATACATCGACTTGTGAGATGGCTATTTGAGGCACTTTCGGGCCGGATTTTAGCCAGCCTGGAGGTCGGCGCGAAGTGTCGCACAGAACGGGGCGTTTTGGGAGACTGTAAGGTTAATTTGTCTTAGTGATTAGCAGGGCGGAATGTACAGGCGATTTTTGTACATCTTTCCCGTTATGCTTAAAATCGGTGTACTCATAGATAATAAAGCATCTATTGTTAGCTTGCCTATACCAAACATCCAGTGTATCAGAGTCTTGACTATTAAATTGAAGTATTAATGATGTTTTTCCACTATTATTTTTGCGAAAGTCTACCAAGAATACGAAACCACCAGCCACGGGCAAATATTCCTTATTTAAAACAATCCACTCCTTGTGTTCGAAATCGAATAGCTGGATCGAGTCGGCCGAATAGCCTGATTGCGTCGAATCGACCAAATTATCGCCGTTGGGGTCAACAATGGAAAATCTCATTGGAGGCGTTACAGGTGCATCGACCGTATCGGAACAATCATCGCAGGCAGTAAAAGCAAAGCTAAACGCCACAAGGAATAGTAAAAAGCAGTGCGTTTTCATTTGTGAGCGATTTTTCCCTTTGACACGAACTCTATGCCCGGCTCTAATAACTTGACCTATGCCTTCGAATAAGTAAAGAACCCTTCAAAACTCAAATCGTCGTCCAGTTCCGGCCAGTGAATGCCGAAGGGCGAAAGCTCGAACCGCTCGCGCTCTACTTGGGAAACCACTCCTGCGGCATGTTTCGCTCTTCTTGTACTAATCGAATAACTTACCCAAAATCCCTGGCGAGGTCTTGATTCTATCTTTTCTCATTTAACATAAAATCCGTAGCATAAGGGTTTTCGAATATCTCCTATCGCTTAGATCTCAATAGTTAAGCCACTGAGTATTTTTAAGTTTTAATGCATTTGCGTAAAACGCCTCGTTACACAAACTGCTGTTTACTTAACAACAAGTTATAAAACGTTATCCGTACTTATTTAATGCTGTTTATTCAATGATGAGCTTTTTAGAATAGGCGCCGCCATCGGTTGTGAACCTGATCAAATATATGCCGACGGACAAACCGCTTGCATTGAGCTCTACTCTGTTGCCCGAGACGATTTTCCCCTGCACGTCCATTGCCTTTCCGGCTTTGTCGAAAATAGAAAATCCGGTCAATGCTTCATTTGTTTGAAGCGTCACCGACACGTTTCTTTTCGCCGGGTTAGGGAAAACCGCATGGGCCGTTTGAGAATCGGTGGATGTGAGACTTACCGTTTTGCTATGGCTGAAACTACCATCCAGATCTACCATACGAAGCCGATAATACACGATCTTCCCAGCCGAACCAAAGCCGGTATCCGTGAAGGAGTAGCGTTTTTCGGTGCTGCTGTTACCACTAGCCGCCAGGATTCCGATCGTGTCAAAAGCTTTGGCATCAGCAGATCGCTCGACTTCAAAATGAGAAGCGCCCGCCTCGGCACTTGTCTCCCATGAAAGTAAGGCATTCCCTTCTGCTTCCCTGGCCCTGAAACTCACCAAATGAACGGGTAGCGGGGTTTCATCGAGGGTGCTGTGTGCAAAAAAACCGCTGAAACCCGTTACCGCAAAACTAACTTCCCAGCGCTTTTCGGCGCTATTCCAAACAATGTCTTCGTCCGAAGGATCGATCAAAACTGACGCCGGGCCTTCGCCCGTCCAATCTTTGTAAGAGTTGGGCAATCCACTGTCGCTGGTGCCATGCTGCTGGGTGATCCGGATATTGGCTTTTCCGCCGGTATCGGTGGGTCCCTGAGGCAGCGCTGGATAGTCTTTGCGAAGTGCATTGAAATTATCGAAATCCGCTTGCAGGTAATAAAGCGTAATCCTGCCCGTAGCTGTGTTTGCATTTGCAGACGGCGTGATTTCATGGTGACGCAGCACATAGGGCTGGATTCCGGCCGCGGGCGATCCGGATTGTACGTACACTTTTGCTGTCACTGCTCCGGTTACCGCCGCAGCTCCTGCCGGTGCCAGCTGCGCAAAGGGTTTACAGTCTTCCGCGAATAAAACAGGTACATTTTCGAGGGTTGCAACCGCGGTTGCATTGTCCGTCGGGATGGCCAGTGGTTTGTAAATGGCATACTCATTAACTTCCGTAGAAGAAATCAATACATAATCGTAAACCGGATTGTATTGCGGATAGAGGCCGATCAGGCCCCCGGACTCTCTCGTACCTAAAAAACTATTGCATTCGTTAATATTTCCCGACAGCGCCGTCCCGCCACCCGCCAGGGTAATGGCGCCGACATTCTGGGCCGTTCCGTTACCCCAGTATGCATTGAGCAGCATATAATTTCCATCCGGAAGGGGAAAAATCTGGTGGCCAAGCCGGTCGTAAGGGTTCACGCCTACCAGTGAATTCGCAGCGCTGACCTCGCCATTCACGCCTCTTTCGCCGTCCGCCCAAGTGATGGCCCCGGCTTCGTCGGTGGAACCGTTGTCCCACGAGGTAGAACTTACCAGAAAATTACCGTTCGACAGCGGGGTAATCTGGTCGCCGATGCGGTTCTGCCCGTGGGTACCGACGAGGGAATTAGACGCACTGACCACTCCCGTGACGCCGGTTGCCCCATTCGCCCAGGTAACGGCGCCCACTTCGTATTGAACCCCGTTGCCCCACCAACCGCTTTCCACCACATAATTACCATTCGCAAGCACGGTAGCGTTATACAGACCCACCATATCATCTTTGTGGGATCCTACCAGGGAATTCGTAGCATTCACTTCCCCGCTTATGCCGGTGTTCCCATTTCCCCAGGTAACGGCACCTACCCTGGTATTTACGCCATCTCCCCAGTATGCACTGAAGACCAGATAGTTTCCATTGGGAAGCGGCGTAATATCGTGGCTTCCTACCATGTCGCCGGCTGCGGAACCTAACAGGGAATTGGACGGCCCAACAACACCTGTAATCCCGGCAATACCGCTGCTCCAAGTGGCTGCCCCGGTTTCGTCATGCCAATTGGTGCTCCTGACAACGTAGTTCCCGTTCGTTAGGGGAATGATATTGGAGCCAACATGATCGCCATCGAGGGAGCCGACGAGGGAATTCGATGAATTGACCGCTCCAATGATGCCCGACGATCCATCGCCGAATGTCGCGGCGCCTACACGGCTATTCTCGGCATTGGTCCAGTTTGGATTGCTCACTACATAATTTCCATTCGGCAGCGCCGTGCTGTTCCATCCTATCTGATTTTCCGCAACTGTCCCTACCAAAGAATTAGCTGCGCTGATGACGCCCGAAACGCCTGCTGTCCCGCTGCCCCAGGTGGCAGCCCCTGCATGGATAATTGTGCCGTTAGCCCAGTTCGGGCTCCCGACCACGTAATTACCATTCGTTAAAATCGTCAGCGAGCCGCCGAACATGTCATATTCCGACGAGCCGACCAAAGAATTGGACGGACTGATCGTTCCGCTTGTTCCCGAGCTTCCATTTCCCCAGGTTACCGCTCCGGTGTTGGCAATGGCGTCACTGTCCCAGTTCGGGTTCCTGACGACGTAATTTCCGTTGGCTAAGACAAATACCGAACCTTCGTACATATCATATGGGCGGCTGCCTACGAGCGAATTGGACGGGCTGATTTTGCCGCTTGTGCCGGAAGCGCCGTTTCCCCAGGTGACGGCTCCCGCATCGGGGACGCCGTTGTTGTCCCAGCCGGGCGCTTTCACTACATAATTACCATTGGGAAGTACTGAAATAGCAAAGCCGTTGCCCACCATATCGATCATATCGTAGGAGTTGGCGCCGACCAAAGCATTGGCGGGACTCAAAACCCCCGTGGCACCGGTATCGCCATTGGCCCAGGCTACCGCTCCGACATCCTGGAAGCTGCCATTGTCCCAATTAGGGGCTACTGTGAGATAGTTTCCATTGCTGAGTAAGCGCACGCCACTCCCGACCTGGTCGTTCTGATGGGAACCGACCTGAGAATTGGAAGCACTTACAATCCCTGTGACCCCCGTGTTGCCGTTCGCCCAGGTTGCGGCACCGGCGTCGCGAACCGAACCATTGTCCCAATTCGGGCTCAAAACAACGTAATTGCCATTTTCCAACACGACTACATCCGTTCCTACAAAATCATTGGTCCGCGAACCTACCAGCGAATTGGAAGGATTGACGCTCCCTTCGATTCCGGTCGTCCCGCTCACCCAGGTCACCGCCCCGGCGCCGGTTGCCGAGCCATTATTCCACCTTTGGCTCAAAACCAGGTAATTTCCATCGGAAAGGAGTTTTATCTCGCCACTACCTACCTGATCATTGGCCTTGGTGCCTGTAAGGGTGGCTATTCGGGCGTGGGTTGCACCATTATAAAGATAAACCGCACCCACATCGACGAGCGGACCATTATCCCAGGTCGGATCTCTGACTACGTAGTTGCCATTGCTGAGGACCGTGATGCTGCTGCCGAATTCGCCGCTGCCGGCCGGGCCTTGAACCCTGGTGGTCTGTGCATTAGCGAGGTGGCAGCTTAAAATTGTACTTAACAGCAGCGTAAAACTTCTCTTCATGGCAGGAAATGGCACCAACTAGTTGTTGCCGCATTTTTAGGAATGTTTAATTAGATGGATGACATTTTACGAAGAAACTTCCAAAATGCCATGCTTTATCCGCATGCCATTCTGTTTGATTGAAAGAGTATATTCGATGTAAAGTCATTTAACTTTGACGAACTTAATGGTGAGTTGTCATTGAGTTTTGATGCGCAAGTCCAAGATCCTCATTGAGGGGACTCCATTTCATTGAGTCGAACTTTATCGCGTTGAGGTGAATCGGATGGAATGTAGTAACGTTAAAGGTGATCTAAATGGGAGAATATCTCACAAACATACGCGTCGGAATCCCAACTTAAATGATCGTTTTGCTAACATCGCGATAATTCCTTCAAATACCTTATTGGTAAAGACTTGCTACGGAATTCTTCGAATTTCGGTCACTTCAAGAAGCGGTTGCGACGGCAGTGGTGTTGTCCTTTCGAAACAGGGCAACCTCATTTTACCGGTGATAATATAGTCAGGTACTAGTGGATCCTTGCTCTCTGCCAAAGTATCAAGCGGTATACATAATATATAGGAGTTCACAAGGCGATTGTCATCTGCAAAAGTAAATATATTGCCGTGCGCATAGCTGATACGAACATTTTCCATAACCGTATGGTGTAACGATGCGCAGCCACAATCCGCGCCGGGCGTTGTATCTCGGCACGACGACATGGGATCTGTCCATGGTTGAGTAAAGGACAAAGTAACGCTAGTTTTTTACAAAAACACCTTAGCCCGCCATGCCATAGTTCAGAAAAGCGCTGGTAGGCGAGACAAGACCAGGGCGCACTCAATCCAGTCAAATTCACAATGTCTCCTAAAATTTTTCCCGAAACATAATGCCGTTATTCACAGACCTTCCCGAATTGTAAGCTTACATTTATTGTAAGGCTTCATGATAACTTTATACTATTTAATTTTGAGCGCGATTCCGAATGGTGTTTCTTGAATTTTGGAAATAATCGCCGACATTAAAGTTTTTCCTTGTTTTTCAACATCGAACATAGTGACAAAAAAATAATCTCCTTTTCTTTGGTAGCTTCAATAAAAACAAACTAAACTACAGTACCGCTCCCCAAACCAGGCTATCGGCCATCCCTTACATTAATTTTTGCCTTCACATTTGAAGGCTATATAGTTCCATTCGCATTCAACAGGCTGGTGCGGCCACGAAAGCTTGTTGCAACAACTCCGGTCATTTATATCCGATTATCCGTCAAAATAATTTCACATTCACACACCTGTTTTGTCAACGGTAAGTTGATCTGCTCCGAAAGCGACAAGGGATTCAAAGCGCTTTATGGTGTCGGTATGGTAGGCCAACAATTGGTGCCCGCAACGACTACGGCCAGGCATCCAACGCGGCGATTGATAACATTCATCTTTACAATCGTCCGGAATCGGAATGAAATCGATGCTTTACTAAGGCGAGAGAATGCAATTCCCGATCCCGTAAACGGGCCCATCATGGCAGATAAGAATACGAGTTGTGCCGGAAGAGCTACAACCTTAAAGGTTGAATCGGATAAGCAGCGCCGCCCCGCCTTAGATGTATCATCAGGATGCAAAACGAATCTTCGCGCGATCTGGCACGCTCGAAAAGAAGCTCCGTTTTCCCGGGCGCCGTCGGTTCATTTGATATTATCCGGCAAAACAATACACACATCTTAACAACGTCTAAATACTACTATTGTATTTGAGCGAAGAATACGCAACAACAGAGAAAGTGATAAACGCGGATTCTAAACTTACAATGTCCTGCCCCATACTTCCGGAATCTGAATTACGGCTCAATGATCTTATACAGAATTCTGACGTCGTAGTCGGTATAGTGTAGGTAACACCTGTTTTGCATCCATAGCAATATCGTTTTGTTTTTGCTCGTCTTGTTGCGGGGTACCACAGGCCGGACGTTGTCCAGCTGCGAGTTGCGGGTGATCGGGGATATGACCCAGGTTCGCCCGGCATCGCGCGTGTATCCGCGAGAGATCTCGAAAACACCGTCGATCTGATGCGAGAAATAGATGTTCCCTGGCGATGCGGGATCAATTGTCATCCCGCCCGAGTAATTGACCTCGCGCTCCTTCTGCCCGGCAGGTGTTTTCGGGAACCATTTCCCCGCGTCGCAGATCTTGTGGTCTTCCCAGCTCTTTCCATTAAAAGAAGCATAGTAGTACTGGTGCTGATCGTCGGTCGGATACCGTGAATATAGTATCACCGGCTGGCCACGTCGGTCGGCAGCAACGTCAAAGATCCATGCCTTACCAGTCTCAGGCGTGGCCTTGTATACTACGGTGGCGTCGGAGGGGTGGAATGGCAGGGCGTCGACCGTACATATCCGGGTGCCGTCGGCTCGCCAGAATGCATTTTTTTCATAGTAACAGTAATACACCGAATTGAGCGCCTCTGCCGCCGGATGGCCGTCGGTAAAGACCATGTGAATGCGTGATTTGCCGTCTGAATAGTATTTAACGTAGGGCCGGTTGTTGGCATCCGGCGTCTTGGAAGTGATAATAACTTTCGGAGCCGACCAGCTCGCTCCATTGTCCGTAGAAGTGATCATATTCGGCTTGTAGCCGACCCACCGCCCGAAGCAGTACAGCTTGTTCTGCTCTTCGGACAGTACAAACGGGTTAGCGTAAGTGTATGTATCCTTTTTGTAAAGCGCTACCAGCGAATCGGTCCGGGGCTTGAATACCGTCGGCCGCCCGAACGTGACCACGTCGAGTGGCTTTTCGGTGATGTTCTGTATAACTCCCTTTGGTTCCTGGTTCCGGCCGTGCCAGGTGTAGAGCGCAAGGATACGTTTGTCGGGCAGGATCGCAAATGCAGGATTGTCGTGATCATCGACTTCCAGTTTATCATACAAAGTTACGGTATCGACCTTGCCTGAGGCTGCATCCAGCATGGCCGCCCGGATGTCGCCTTGCCTGGTCACCCAACCGGTGATAACCCTGGTGCCGGCAGCATCGGCATACACGGCCCTGGGATCGCTGAACCAGCACCAGGCGCCATTGTCGGTTAGAGTTTTCTGCGCGAAGACGCGTGCGGCGCAGAATTGCAGGAATATAAGCAGCAACGTTTTTCTCATCTGATAGGATATAGCCCGCCGGCCTTCTGATCGGGGAGCCGACGGGACTAAAAGCATTAACTGGGATACAAACTAACTATTCGATCGTTTCCAAAGGAGCTTCGTTGCGCTCTGAACCAACATAGCCCATATTCTGATTGATACGTCCGCCCGTGTTGGCCGTGATGATATTGTCATCGATTGGCCACTGGAAGCTGTATGGCGCAATCCGGGGGCTTTGACCAAGCTGAAACACCTCGCCGTAATGCTGGTAGAAATTGTTGTGTTTGGCGATCCGGTCGTAGAACCAGTTTTTCTGATGCAATGTGGCCAGGCTGTAACCATTAAGCCCTTTGGCTGCCATAATGTAGGACACCCTGTTCAGCTCGTTCTGACGCGGCTCTTCTGCAAAAAGCTCCCTTGCACGTTCGTCAAAAATGTAGTCGATCGTTACTCTCGCCGCGGTGATCGGCTGCGCGTTGGCGCGGGCCCTCACTTTGTTGATATCCTCGGCAGCTGCCCCGGTTTGCCCCAACCAGTAGTAAGCCTCCGCACGAAGCAGGTAGGTTTCGGCCAGGCGGAAAATATACCAGTCGCCGTTGCTGCCGTAGGGGACGCCAGTCTGGCCCACTTTATTGGGCACGTAGGTCTTATACCAGGGCATGGCGAATATCCGGGCCCAGTATTCCGATGGCGTGTCCATGTTCTTGGGATCGAACGGTTGCCCGAACTGACTCGACGCCGGGTTATTGTAGAACAGCTCTTCGCGGTCCCACCAGTTCACGTTGGCCCGGCGCAGGTCAGGGGTGGTTTTGTAGTTAAATCCGCTTTCTTCCCAGATTTTGTAGGCTTGGTAGTCACTCAGGGCTACATCGCAGTTGCCGCGTCCGAGCGAATCGTACAGCGTGCCGGAAGCGATCATACCCAGGTTGCCGTCCTTGTCTTTCGCAACGACGTTGTTGTACCACGCGCAATGATAAACCCGCATCGTGTACAGCCCGGCAGTACGGGCCGTTTGAGGGGCTTCCCAGCGATCCACGAATGCCAGAATGGTTTCCTTGTTGGCAGCGATGTTCTTGTTGTCGGGCCGGTGCAGGTCCCATATCACATTCTTGGCTGCAACGGACGCTTCCGCACCGAAACGGGTGGTCATCAATGCATAAGGTCCGTTGATCACACGCGTGGCGGCTGCAACGGCCTTGTCGAACTCCATATTAGCCAGGTAAATCTTCGTCAGCAGGTGATCGGCGGCGCCTTTGGTAGGAATACCGGCGGATGCACTGATGGGCATCCATTGCGTGGCAAATTCCATATCGGACTGGATCTTGTCCAGGATCGCCCAGCGTGAATGCGTCCTGAAATCGACCTTCGCGCTTTTCACTTCTTCTTGCACGAAAGGAAGATCCCCATAATTGCCGATCAGCCGGTAATACCAATAAGAACGATGCCAAAGCGCCTCGGCGAGAATCCGGTTTCGATCTTGCTCGCTGGACCAGGTGATATTGTCGATCCGGCTGATGATGGTGTTCGCATTCTTGACCATGGCGAAAATATCGTTGATCTGCTTGACGAACTGCTGGTAGTTGTCCGAATTCGGCGTAAGCATGGTAAAGTCCATTTGCAGCCATGGAACACCCGACTCAGAAGCTGCAGACTGGTGCGCCATGAAATTTTTCTGGGCGGTCTGCTCGCGGGTGAGGTCTTTCCGCATTGTCACCAGGAGCGCTTCATAGCCGTCCTTGTTCACAAACACGTTTTCTGGAGTAAAAAAAGAGAGTGGCTCCGGTTCGAGGAAATCTTTGGAACAGGATTGCAGCATCAGGGCACCGCACAAAAGCGCCGCCTTCAGGCTGGGAAATAGTATCGTTTTCTTTTTCATGATAATTCAGCGAATAGAACGGAAATGAATTAGAGCGACAGGTTAAGACCAAATGTGTAAGTTTTCGGCATCGGCGAATTGCCGGATTCCGGGTCCCAGCCGGGCCATTTGGTGAACGTGAACGCGTTGCGAACTGCACCGAACAGGCGAACACTGCTCAGCCTGATCTTTGTAGCCACCTGCGCAGGCAATGCGTACGACAGCGATACGTCCTGGATACGCACGAAACCAGTCGGCCTGTAGGGGGTCAGACCGCCTCCGAACGGCGATTTATTGTTTCCTAGCCGCGGGTAGTCGTTCGAGCGGTTTTCAGGTGTCCAGTAATCGTAATTAGGGGTGCTGCGGCGGTCGAAGGTCGAGTACTCGGAAATTGCCCAGTTGAACGCCCGGATGGCACCCAGGTCGGCACGCACGAATACCGAGGCGGTGAAGCTTTTGAGGAAAGTGACTTCGTTGCGCAGTCCCACCATATACCGAGGCGCTGTGTAACCGATGAAAGTCTTGTCCTGCAATGCCTCCAGTGCCCCGTTGCCATCCAGATCGGCCGCCTTGTAGTCGCCTGGCGACAGACCATATGCCTTGGCCTGGTCAGCCTGCTCGGTTTGCCATATTCCCTCAATGTCATAATCCCAAACAGCGTCAATCGATTTGCCGGGAAACCATTTGTTGGTATAGTCGGGGATCTCGCCGGAACGCGTTTGGCCCTGCAGCACATAGCTGCCGGTATTACCAAAAAGCTTTTGGATCTTGTTGCGGTTTAGCGAAAAGTTCAGCGTCGATTGCCAGATAATGTTCGGCCTGCGCATATTGGTAGTGCTTACGGTCATTTCCAGCCCTTGATTACTGAGCGAGCCAATGTTTGTGGTAACCTGTTTGAAACCGGTGACAGTCGGCAGCGACCGGTTCACCAGCAGTTTGCGCGTATCGGCCTGGTAGTAATCCAGTGTCAGGTTAATCCTGCTACCGAGCAGGCTGATGTCGGTACCAAAGTTGAGCGACTCGGTTTCTTCCCACGACAGCTCCGAGTTGGACAACGTGGATGTGTACACGCCGACATTGGTTTTGGCACCGTCGTAGTACTGGATTGCGCCCAACTGCGAGAACGAGGCATAAGGTCCGATATCGCGGTTACCGTTGCGCCCCCAGGAGGTGCGTAGTTTCAGCTGGTTGATCAGACTGGATTTAAAGAACCGCTCCTTGTGCAACTGCCAGGCAAAGGCCGCGGCAGGAAATAGCGCGTAAGGGTTTTTCTGGCCGAAACCGCTGAAACCGTCGCGGCGAACAGACGCAGTGAAAAGGTAGCGGTCGAGCAGCGTATAGTTTACCCGGGCCATAAGACCGTCGCCGGTGTACTTGATATCGTTGTTATCGACAGTCGGTTTGCTGCCGAACTGGAGACCGTTATAGCCCAGGTTGGAGCTTGGCTGAAAGCCCTGGTTGCTGGTCGAGTCGCTCCACGCCTTGAACTTTTCCAGGTTGTAGAGCAGCGTGACATCAAAATGGTGAATACCGATCTGTTTATTCCATTTTACCAGGTTGTCCATCAGCCATTCAGAGGAAATGTAGTTTTCGCGGGTCGCATAACCACCCGGATAGGTTTCCCCACCCGTAATGGTTTTCGGTGACCAGTAGCCATAGTCTTTGGCCAGCGAGGTACGCGGCTGGAACGACAGCCGGTAGGTAATCCCCAGCGGAAGTTTCACATCGGCGTACAGGGAACTGAAAAAACTGTTGGTCGTATAAAGACGCTCCTGCCCTTTGTAGTTGATCAGCGGGTTGGGGGAAATGTAGCCGTGGGGATACCATTTCACGGAACCGTCGTCGTTGTAGACTTTCGCGTAAGGGCTCACCTGGTACATGTTGCTCAGCGAGGCGGTTACCGAGCTTTCGTCCCGGAACGCGTACTGCGCATTGATACCGACATTAAGCCAGTCGGTCATGGCCAGATCAAGATTGAGGCGGGAGCGGATCGTTGAGAACTTGTCGCCGCGGATAACACCCTCGTTATCCTGATAGCCGAGCGACCAGTAGTATTTCACCTTGTCGGTGCGGCCACCCACACTGAGATCATACTCCTGCCGCAGACCGGTCTGGAATACCTGGTCGGCCCAGTTGACGGTGTTGCCCGATATATAGCTTTCAACTTCCTCGGGGAAGAAGTTGAGACGGCTCAGCCATTCACGGGTATTGTCGGCATTGGGATTGTTGCTGGCCGCACGCCATTGCTGGAGCGTGACACCTTCCGGCAGTTGGTTGGGGTTGAAATAGTAGTACGACGGCTGACTTCCTCCCAATGTCCGGAGGTAATCGCGCCGGAAATCCAAGTAGCCCTGCGCATCCCGCACGGCCACTTTTTTCGAAGTAACCTGCGTAGTCCCGATTTTCGACGAAAAGTTGATAACCGGTTTGTCGCTGGCGCCTTTTTTGGTAGTAACCAGGATGACCCCGTTCGCCGCGCGGGCACCATAGACAGCGGCCGAGCTGGCGTCTTTCAGGATGTCGATCGTCTCGATATCGTTGGGGTTAATGTCGTTGAGACTCCCGTTGAAAATCACCCCGTCGAGCACCACCATCGGAGAGGTGGATGCATTCAGAGAATTGACGCCCCGAATCTCGATCGAACTTCCGCCGGATGCCGATGTGCTCTGCTGGGTCTGAAGCCCGGCTACTGTTCCGGTAAGCATGTCTGTGAGCTGGGTCATAGGCTGGCTCTGGAACGTCGTCGCGTCGATGCGCGCGATTGAGCCGGTAAGATCGCTCTTTTTCGCAGTACCGTAGCCGATCACCACCAGTTCGTCCAGCGCCTTGGCGTCTTCCTTCAATACCAGGTCTACCAGCGATTTATTTCCTACATTAACCTCGGCGGTAACGTACCCGACATATGAGAAAATAAGAATGCTGTTTTCGTCAGGCACATCTATGTTGTAGGTTCCGTCCGCAGCAGTGGTTGTGCCCCGTCCGGTTCCTTTAATTAAAACGTTGACGCCGGGCAAGCCTTCTCCTTTTCCGTCTGTTACTTTTCCTCTCACAGGTTGTACCGCCAGCAGGGCGGTTGCGTCGGGTGCCTTTCGAAGCGGAAAGGCTTTTGCACTTTCAGATACTGTGCAAAGCGGGATAATCAGGAAGAGCCAAGAAAGACCCGGCCCTTTCCTGCGGTGAGACAGCAAAAAAGGGATCATAGAACAAAGGTTAGGTGATTACTGGATGCTGTGTTGAAAACCAATATCGTGTACGTACCCGTAAATTATTCAACATTATATTAATTTCAAAGTATCGCCTATTTGTTTTTTGAAAATTTGCTCACTATATGAGATTATTGCAATAAAATTTCGAGTTTTTACATATTTATGAAATTTTATCGCGTCATGGACATGTAGGATCGCCGCCCAAAATCAAGAGCGCTTTAAGTCAGAAAAGGCGCAGTCGACACATTTTCGAACGCCCTTCCAGGGCTTCGCAGGTTGTGGTACATTCCACCGCAGGGCACTAATCCGCTGAGCAGTATTGGGGATTCCTTTAAACATCTGCACGTCGCCGAATTTACTGATTGTGCCAGCAATGAAGCTGAGCTGTTTTCGGATTCGACGACCACTCTGCTGATGCCATCGGTACAAAGTCTGGGTCCTATGACAATGGAGCAAATGGCGGGTGCTATCCCATCGCCCCTTCCATTTACGGAGAGCCTGATGGTGGTCTGGCCCCAACTATCCGGATTAATAGCCGCAACATTTCTTTGTTTTGCCTATTCTTATTACCTGTTCATGCGAAAAGAGATCAGAAGTTAAAAAGACGCGGCACAGCACTGGCAGAGGCGGAATTTCATACCATAATGTATGGTCTCTGCCCTCTCCTGCGGACGATGAATGGCCGGAATTTTAGCTCATTTCCATAAGCCCGTCGGTGAGCGATTGCCATTGCAGCTTGGAAAACGCTTTTTCAGCGAAAAATCCGACAATTGCATTGCGGACTTTGTCGATCATCGAGTCGGTTTCTGTATTAGGCTCAATGTTGCGGTCATACACGGCCGCGGTTACACGAGCGTGTTCGCGCGTAACGGTGAAAGTACTGGTGGAAGTCTGGGCGTAAAAGTGGGTCGGCTCCGCATCGCTCGAATGCGGGGCCGCCACGGGTCTCACGCGGAGGGCTACACTCTGAACATCCCCGGAATCCGCCTCTTTAATTTCTTCTATTTTTACCCAATCGTACCCGCCGGCTTCCTCGCCTCCGGGACCGGGGATATCAATGCAGATCAGCAGCCCCTCCCGCGCCGCGCCCGGTACTGGTTGCCCGTCCGGGTTGGTAAGCGTAAATCTGGCTAACGCCTTACCAGCCCGCTCCTGCCAGCCGTTTACATGCAGCAATCGTGATTTAGCCAAATTGAAAAAGCCGATCGCTTCTTCCGGCTCGACGAATGTGCAGGTGCTTTCGGCTGTGATCACATCTCCTCTTTGTTGTCCGGGAATGGCCCCGGTGTAGTTCTTTTCATCCATCTCTCGGGATATTTTAAGGGACTCCGAACCGGG
>DATMSL010000301.1:0-2043 GCA_035565435.1 Dyadobacter sp.
GTGCTGTACCAGAAGATCTGCGGCATTTCAAATTCGAGCCAGTTACCTTCCGCGCGGCGCACGAGATAGGCGCTGCTCTGAGAGGCGAAAAGCATGATGATAGTCACGAGGAACAGCCAAAGAATGAACTTCTTCGGATCCATCGCGAGCGTCTCCTGCGGCTCTCTTTCCAATTTAATTTGCTGAACGTTTTCCATTTTCTCTCAATTCGATATCACAATTTATCCAACAAAAAAGCAATCTGCACGATAGGCAGGTAAATGAACGAACCGAACATCAGCTGCTTCGCGGTCTTGTCCGTACATGTGCGCATGAGGTGGAACGTCTGCGCGAGGAACAACACCCCGAAAATAGTCGCAATGAATGCGGAATTGATGCCCGTCATTCCCAGTTCGTACGGCAACCAGCCGATCGGAAGCAGGAACAAGGTATAGATCATGATCTGCAAAGTCGTATCAGAGTCCTTCAAACCGTTGGCGGGCAACAATTTGAAACCTGCTCTTTTGTAATCTTCGTCCAGTACCCATGCAATGGCCCAGAAATGCGGGAATTGCCAGAAAAACTGGATCGCGAACAGGATACCGGGTTCCAAACCGAAATGGTTCGTTGCCGCTACCCAACCGATCATCGGAGGAAATGCCCCCGGGAAAGCTCCCACGAACACCGCGATCGGACCGACGCGCTTCAACGGCGTGTAAACGAAGCCGTAAAGCACCAGCGACAGCAAGGAAATAAGTCCTGTTGTCAGGTTAAAAACCATTACAAATATCGTCAGCGAAGCTACCCCGAGGATCACTGCCCAGATAGCAGCTTGCTCCACGGTAATTCTTCCGCTTGGCAACGGCCGTGAAGCCGTTCTTTTCATCATTTTGTCCAGATCTTTTTCCAAAATCTGGTTGATAATGTTGGCAGCGCCGGTAATACCGATCGACGCCAACACGAAAAGTACCATATCGCCGGCTTTCACATCCCGCGATCCCAGGCAATATCCCATTGCTCCGGAGAACGCGATCAACGACGCCAACCGGAATTTTAGTAATTCAAGTAAAACCCCTAATCTCTCTCTGATCTTCCCAACCCCGCTTACACTTTCCTCTACTGAAATCATTATTACAGAAATTGAAAATTCTAAAACTGGCTACCAGCCGTCGCGGCCACGCCTTCATATTTTAAATACTTCTTGCCATTCACAACCAGCCAGACGATAAACTGCAAACCGATCAAAAGGATGGCGAATGTAAGGTGAACAGGCTGCGCAAATGCGGGAACCCCGAAATACGCCATGATTACACCCGTTGCGATCTCCGTTATCAATATCCAGAAGCAGGCTTTGGCGATTTTACCCGCTACCGTTCTCTGGTTACCGGTTTTCAAAACTTTGTTGATCCAGATTGCATTCACAATAAAGACCAGAATCGAAAATGACCGGTGTATGTAAAAATTAGCTCCTAGCTCATCGATCCATTGCGACCGGGCACTATAACCGAGCCGCATGATCACTATATCCATCGCTTCCCGAACTTGCGTTCCGAGCAGAATCTGGAACAACGAGAGCACCATTACCGCGATCCCTATTCTGCTGAGCACCTTCTCACTGCCCTCGCGTAATGTGAGCACTTTTTCGACATAGCCCGCCCACGTAAACACGTAAAGCACGATGAAAATAATCACTATGGCGAGCAGCATGTGTACTGTGACGATCAGCGGGTGCAACTCGAAAGAAACTACTTTCGCACCGAGCCAGCCCTGAAAGCCCGTCAACAGAAAAGCCGCGAGGCTCCAAAAGAATATCTGCTTGTTTCCCGATTTCAGAAAAGGTATGGAGGCCAGCAGCATCAGAAAAATGATGATGCCTGTAACCGCTCCTACAAGCCTGTTTACGTACTCAGTCCAGGTTTTCGTCGCATTAAACTCGACCTCTCCTTTCAGCTTGGCACCGTAAATCTCCTTGTAATTGGCAGGAAGTTGTGATGCTTCGGTAGGAGGGACCCATCTGCCGAAGCATTTAGGCCAGTCGGGACAGCCCATTCCTGAGCCTGTGCT
>DATMSL010000302.1:0-1652 GCA_035565435.1 Dyadobacter sp.
ACGGCGCTTGGCATTTTCTTCATAATTAACGCTATTTTTGGGAGTCCTCCGGAAGGGTTCACCGCGTTGATGTCCGCCAATCTGATGATTGGAAGCATTATAATGACATGCGTAGGTGGCGTCGGTCTTTATGTGGCGCGCATTTTCGATGCCATTAAGGGTCGCCCCCTCTATGTGGTGGACAGATCGAGCGGTCCACCAAAGGAATGATGGGATTGGCCCATTTAATCATTTAATTGGCCATTCAATGGTTTGTATTTGGGTAGGAGCATGAGTTATGTGGGCGGATCCATACGTCCGGGCACGGTTTCAGTGCTCAGTGGGACTGATACAAGCGTATAGCCACGCGGCTCTAGCGGATGCTTGATAGCAAGCGCCTTCCCGTCGCGGCGCGCCGCTTCATCGTGGGCTATAGTATTTGCTCATGCCCATTACCCAGATATTTGGTGTTGCTATCAGGCGGGCGAATCAATAGGCAATGGGAATGAAAGAGGACGTGGCCACCGCGGAAGGAGCTTCAGCCCTCCATACGAGTGTCTAGAACGTTCAGAGGCACAGAGGATTTAACGCTGTCACCCTGCCTCTTCTTTCACGTCAAAAATTGAACAGCGACGCCCTTGTCTTGGTTGAGATCGAAGGCGAACCTATTTCTTACGTGTTTCAAAATATTGATCCACGCTCTCGGGCACCTGGAAATTGTAACCAAGCAGAGTGCGAGCGGCAGCGTCTTTCGTGAAATCGTCGCCGAGCGCGGTTGGCAGCGAAATCTGCTGTTTGATCAATGGTATGGTGTAAACATGGTTCACTGCCCGGCGTGGTTTCGCAGTGCGATTGACGCCACCTACATGATAAAGCATGCAATCGAGAACGATGAACGAGCCCGCAGGTGCTGCCATCTGTATCTGAAGGTCCCGCAGGCTGAGATCAGACGGGAATTCTTCTTGCTTATGTGATGCAGGCACAACAAAAGTCGCACCGTTGTCGGTAGTGAATTGATCAAGGCAAAAAAGTGCATTAATCGCTAACGGCCGTGTCGAGACGAAATGCTGGTAGGGCAGGTCGCGATGATAGGCGCCTTGATTGTAGCGTTCCCCAAGCGGCGGATTGATAACACCGTTCTGCTGGTTCAACATCACGGTTCCGCCGATAAGGCGCTGGCAAACCTCTAGAACATTCCGGTTCATCGCGAGGTCGAGAAACAACGCATCCATCTGCATCAGGATACGAATAGTATTGTGCTCATCCATCCCGGCCAAAGCATCGCGACCATACTTCGCATAAATCTTCTGAAGAGCCCGATCAAACGCCTCGGAAAACGCGGACATCTGCTCCGCAGTATAGCCCCCGTCGACGACGGCGTATCCCAGCAGCCTTATAGACTCGCAAGCCTTGTCGATCTCGGTTTCTGATTGAATTTGTTCACGGATTCCATAGCGTGGCATCGGTGATATAGCATTCATGCTTGTAGTCTCCGGATATCTATTGCTTGATCTGTATCATCAGGAAACACGCCCTGCCAAGCCGAAATTTCGAAGGCTGAAAATGGATGGTTATGCTCCAATATTGCTTTCGAACGAAGGTAATGGCCCGGATATAGTGATCGATAATCGCAAAATGCAAACCAAATTTTGCAACTAAAAATATGGTTTGAG
>DATMSL010000303.1:0-3333 GCA_035565435.1 Dyadobacter sp.
TACATAGGTTACTTTTACATTCCAAACGCGTTTATGCGTGGACGTCACCTACATCTTCAAAACGCTTTATGAAACACCTCTTCCAATCTTTGATTGCTACCCTGCTATTATTCCTGGTTACCATTTGTACGGTTCAAGCGCAAACCACATGCCCTGCAGACAGATCAGTTTGTGCAAACGAGGCACCTTTCACGCTTTCGGGTGCCAGCCCGGCGGGCGGTACATACAGCGGCCCTGGTGTTTCAGGTAGCATATTCTCTCCCGAACTTGCGGGAGTCGGGGCAAAAACCATCACCTATACTTATCAGGACGGTGGGAATACCAGCACATGTACATTCGTTATTACCGTTAATCCTGCGCCGGAAAGAATGGAGATCCTGGGGGTAATCCCAAATTGCGTCGAGGAAAGCCCAGATCTTCCCGAACATTTCGGAACGATACAGTCATTTTCTACAACTCCCTCGGAACCTGTTTCCGTAACATGGACCGGAGTGGGGATTACCGGAGATTCCGCAACCGGATATCTGTTCACCCCTGCGACAGCCGGTCCCGGATTTCATCGTATTTATGCCACAGCTACCACCAGCCACGGATGCACCTCCGGCCCGCATGCAAGTATAATTGCCATAGATGGCGAATCTGCTGTTTCCTGCCCGGGTGATATGACGACCTCCCTGGCAGCGACCGCATTTACGTTGTCAGGTGCAAAAAATCTCACCGTCAGAAGCTTACCCACTTCGTCCGGGCAGCCGATTACGGATGCAGGAGGAATATATACAGGAACGGCTGTAAACAGTGCAACGGCGATTTTCAATCCATCCGCTGCCGGCGAAGGGACCCATCAAATCACATACACGGTAGACTATGGCTGTGGGCCAGCTGCTTCCTGTACCTTCAATGTACAGGTGATAACGGCAGTGCCGGTATGCCCAGCCGACAGATCTGTTTGTCAGAACGAACCGGCTTTCGCGCTTACGGGCGCTACACCTACCGGTGGCACATACAGCGGCCCTGGCGTGTCCGGTGGCATGTTCTCGCCCGAACTTGCGGGAGTCGGAGCAAAAACCATCACCTACACGTATCAGGACGGTGAGAATACAACCACATGTACGTTTATCATCACCGTGAATCCTGCGCCGGAAAAAATGGAGGTTCTCGGACTAATATCCATATGCGCCGACGAGAGCCCAAACCTTCCCGAATATTTCGGAACGATAAAGTCATTTTCAACAACTCCCTCGGAACCTATTTCCGTAACCTGGACCGGAGTGGGGATTACCGGAGATTCAGTAAGCGGATACCTGTTCAATCCCGCCGTAGCCGGTCCCGGATTTCATGGTATTTATGCCACAGCCACCACCAGTCATGGGTGTACTTCCGGTCCGTTTGGAAGTGCAATTGCCATAGATGGCGAACCTGCTGTTTCCTGCCCCGGAGATACGACAATCTCTGTCATTGACGGCGCGTTTACGCTGACCGGGGCGAAAAACCTTACTGTTAGTGGCCTACCTTCTTCGTCAGGCCACACTGTTACCGATATAGGAGGAACGTATGCAGGGAAAGGTGTAAATAGCGCGACATCGGTTTTTGACCCGTCGATTGCAGGTGAAGGGGTACATCAGGTCACATACACTGTAGATGCTTGTGGCCCTGCTGCCTCTTGTACTTTCAATGTCAAAACAGTGCCCATGCCGGTTAAACTCGTGAGTTTTGCAGCAAAGAAAAATGAAAACAAAATCCTTCTCAGCTGGAAAACTTCGGAGGAAACCGGTTTTGACCGATTCGAAATTGAAAAAAGTAAAAATCCTAAGAATGGCTTTGTCAAAATCGGGTTGATTCCGGGAAAAGGCACCACATATGCTTACAACTTCCTGGATAACAGCCCGATTGCACCGGGCGCGCCAGTTTACTATCGCCTCAAAATGATCGATCTCGACGGCACATATGCTTATAGCAAAATCGTCCGCGAGGCCATAGACGGTACAGAAGTCATGACCGTTTACCCGAACCCGGTTTCTGGTGAGCTTTCGGTCATTTCGCAGTCAGATCTTGTTGACATTCAGTTGGTCAATTTGAAAGGCGCAACCGTTATAACCCGAAAACCGGAGCAATCAAAAATTAACAGACTGGATGTCAGCCGGCTACCAATGGGCACATATATCCTCCGCACGAAGGATATTCATGGTCAGGTCTATCAATCGAAAGTAGCTATACAGAGATAATGCCGCATCATGGCAACGGCGAGCTCACCCTGCGATGGGTGTACGCCGTTGTCAATGCTTAAATTCATCCCCGGAATAATGAAGTTCATCAGAAAAGTGAGAGGGTTTACCAGTGGTCTGCCGGTAATATTCTACTTTTCCGCCTTCATCAATTTCGACGCTGATGGTGCGCCAAATAAAAGGGATTAATGTAAAACACGCTTTCATTTTTGTCTTTTCCTCGCTGCTGTATGCATTGTGTCAAATGCTGCTGAGCAACATTGTGATGGAGGACGATTTATGGAAAAAGTTTGCCGTGCAGTTAACGGCCCACTACATTGTAGTTTTTACGATGTGTGTGGCAGATTACAACTTATTGCTGTTTCTGAACAAACACATTCCGCATTCCAGGAACATACTGTATCGCATCATCGCGGACCTTGCCGGACTGACTTTAATATGTCTGGCGCTCTTATGGGTTTTCGATTTTATGATTTACAATATACTTCTTGTTCCTCAGGCGGGGATGCCCTCATTTGCAACTAAATTTGCCTTGGGTATGCTCACCAATGCGCCTATATTACTGGTCTTCGAGTTGATCTACTATTTCCGATCCGAGCAAAAGGCCATCGCCGATTCGGAAAAAGCGAAACGCGAAGTATTGTTGTTTCAACACGAGACATTGAAGGCACAGATAAACCCGCATTTTTTGTTTAATTCACTCAATGTGCTCTCTTCACTGATATACCTGAATCCTCAGAACGCTAACAAGTTTACCAAAGCCCTTTCGAGAACCTACCGGTATGTACTTTCCCTTAACCTGCAACCTGCCGTAACAGTTGCAGATGAAATGGAGGCGCTTGACTCGTATATTTTCCTGATGCAAATGCGGTTTGAAAATGCTTTCACTGTTGAGGTTAGTAAAGCAGACGCATTTGAAAACAATAAGATTGTTCCTCTTACCATGCAACTACTGTTGGAGAATATATTCAAACATAATATTGCGACCGAAGAGTCACCACTCGATATACAGATTACGGTTGGACGCCAATATATTACAGTAGAAAATCAGGTGCAGCCATCCAACAACACAGACAACAGTGGTATCGGATTGAAATACCTGAGAAAGCAG
>DATMSL010000304.1:0-5951 GCA_035565435.1 Dyadobacter sp.
ACCGTTCTTGATTTGTAATAGGTTGATTGATAGTTTGTTGGTAAGAGGCCGGCGTCACGCCCTTCACTTTCTTGAATGCAGCAAAAAAAGTTGATTTGGAATTGAAACCCACCTCATAACCGATCGCTTCAAGCGTAAGGTGCTGCTCGGTGGCGATCATTCTGCAGGCTTCGGCGATGCGCCACTCATTGATATACGTCGTGAAGTTCTTGCCCAGGCGGTCGTTCAGTAAAGCCGAAAGCTGGTGCCCCGAAACCTGTATTTCCCGCGAAAGATCGTGGAGTTTCAGGTCAGGGTTTTTGTAGATGGTTTTCTCGGCCATCACTTTTTCCAATTTGCCCAGCCATATTTCAGCGTCGCTTTCATTGAGTTTCTTCACAACGGGCTTGTCGGGTAAAAGCAAGAACAGTTCGTCGGTTTTCTTTTTGTAAATCACCAGCGTGATCATCAGGTAAAGAACCAGCGAGAACGCGATGGATCCACTGATATAGGGTGCAAATGGCGCATTGATCAACGAAGAGAAATAGAAAAAGAACACCACCACATTCCCTATAAAAATCATCGAGACCCACGTTTCGGCGGGTTTCATGGATTGAGTACGACTGAAAAGCTTTCGGAGCAGGCCCTGCATGTGCACACCGGAGGCTATTATGAAGCCAAACCATTGCAGATAAATGACCCGTGGTATGACCTTTCGCCATAGAAACTGATGCTGCTCATAAGGAAGGGCGATGTCTACAACGAGGGTAAGGGCAGCAAGCGTCACAAGCGTCCATACCCAGCTTCGGGCCAATTTTTCGAGCGGCGTCACCGCCGACCGGACGAAGTAATACAGGAACGGTCCGATGAAAAAACAAGCCGAGAGGCCGATCTGCACATATATTTTGGGCAAACTTCCGTCGAAATACAGGAATATCGATTTGGTAATCCGGATGCTCAATGCCAGCAGCAATGCACCGAGGAAGTTGTTGGCGAGGTATTTCTTTTGGGTGAAAAACAACAGGAATATTCCCAGCAGGATACCGTTGAAAGCACCCAGCGCGCTGAAAAAAAACAGAACCTCCTTGCCTGTATTCATAAATCAGAACCGATTGTATCCCAAATGTAACTGTTTGACAACCGGTTTTCAAGCGCTATTTGCGACTTGTCCGCTTTGATTACACGGATGTTCGGAATCGGACATTCATCAGACTGCTTCAACCGGTCGAAACCCGTTTTTGAACAGCTCAGGCCTGCTTTTCCAAATTTGGCACGGCATTTGCCCGACATTATCGGAATAAATGCATTCAGCCATGAAACGAACATTTTTAGGAGAATTGGAAGAGGTCGTCCTGCTGACGGTCGCGGTGCTGGGCGAAGAAGCCTACGCCGTAACCGTCACGCAGGAGCTCGACCAGAAGGCGGGCCGGGCCGTCGGGTTCAGTACTGTGCACACTACCTTGCAGCGATTGGAAGAAAAAGGGTTCCTTTCGTCCGAAATGGGCGGCGCTACTGCCGAGCGCGGCGGTCGCCGCAAACGTTTTTTCCGCGTGACCGCATTCGGCCGCAAAGCATTGCGTGAAACCAAAGAAGCGAGGGAGGCATTGTGGAACGCGATGTCGCCGGATACGCTCCAGTTAATGGCCCTTTGATATGGATCCCAAACCGCACGCTATTGGGCCGGGCCCCGCTGGGCCGGGCCACGACAGGCCGCCGCGGTGGGCCACCCGCCTGCTTGCAAGCTGGTCGCACCCTGACGCCCGCGAAGAATTGCAGGGCGATATGCTCGAAATGTACGCCTACTGGCTCGAAAGCCAGGGTAAACCGGCCGCCGACCGGAAATATGCCCTCGCGGCCATTCGCCTTATGCGTCCGTTCGCGCGCCCAAAACGCTCAAACGACTATTCCGAAACCTATTCATTCAGCGCAGCCATGATCAGGAATTATTTCAAAATCGCATTCCGCAACTTACTCAAAAGCAAAACGTTTTCAGCCATTAACGTCCTGGGCCTTGCGCTTGGGATGGCTTGCAGCCTCATGATCATGCTCTGGATCCGCGACGAACGGGCTGTCGACGCGTTTCATGCCAACAAGGACCAGTTGTACCGGATTTATATGCGGGAATATTTCAGCGGAAAGGTGCAGGGGGTGATCTGGACGCCGGGGCCGCTGGCCAATGAGCTGAAAAAATCGATACCGGAGATAGAAATGAGCACACCGTATTCGTGGCCCAGCCCGCAGACTTTTTCGGTTGGCAATAAGATTCACAAACAGGCGGCAAACTGGGTAAGCGGGGATTTCTTCAAGATGTTTAGCTACAAATTGTTGCTGGGAACCCCTGAGGGAGCACTGCGCGATAAGGGTAATATCGCTATTTCACGCAACATGGCAGAGGCGTTTTTCGGAAGTCCGCAGGCGGCGATGGGGAAAGCAATACGCTATGATAACCGGAAGGAAATGACGGTTTCAGCGGTTTTTGAAAATATCGGCGCAAATAGCTCGCTACAATTCGACTGCCTCATGACCTGGAATGCGTACATCGACGATAATAGTTGGGCCAAAGAATGGGGCAATACCGATCCTCTGACATTTTTCAAACTCCGGAAAGATGCAGATCCTGCCAAAGTGGCGGCGAAAATGCTTCACCTGCTCGACAAGGTCAATCGCGACGGAGGCAAGCCCTACAAGACACAGCTCGCCATGCAGCCTTTTCATGAATATTATCTCAACAGCAATATCAAAGAAGCCAAAATGGACGGCGGGCGTATCGAATATGTGCGATTGTTCAGCTTCGTCGCCGTGTTCATCCTGCTGATCGCCTGCATCAATTTTATGAACCTCGCCACGGCACGCTCGGCGCGCCGGGCCAAAGAAGTGGGTGTGAGAAAAGTCGTTGGCGCCATGCGCTCGATGCTCGCCGGACAATTTCTGGGGGAAGCGTTGTTAATAGCGACGCTATCGGCGATCCTGGCGGTGTTGCTGGTGGCCTTGTTGATGCCGGCATTCAACAACCTCACGGGCAAACAAATGGTATTGCCGTTGTCGGAGCCGCTTTTTTGGCTGGTGATCACGGGCTTGCTCGCTGTTACGGGCCTGCTGGCGGGAAGCTATCCCGCATTGTTCTTGTCGTCGCTTAATCCGGTACGCATTCTTAAAGGTGCCCTGAAATTCGATTCAAGCTCCGTGTGGGTGCGGCAGGGACTGGTAGTGTTTCAGTTCGGGCTGTCGATGGTACTGATCGTCGGAATGATTGTCATTTACAGGCAAGTGGGATTTGTACAAAACAAAAACCTGGGATTCGATCGTGAAAACCTTATCTATTTCCCCATCGAAGGCGAACTTTTTAAAAAATTTGACTTGCTGAAAGAACAACTGACGCAGGTAGCGGGAGTGAAACAGGTCTCACATATGACCGCCAATCCTGCATCCAACGGAAACGGTACCGACGGCATTACCTGGCCCGGCAGCGACCCTGGCGCCCCGGTGAGGTTCACGCCGGTGGGTGTAGGTTATGATTTTACCAAAACAATGAAACTTAAAATGGCCGATGGCCGCGATTTCTCGAAGGATTTCCCTACCGACTCGTCGGGTGTGCTCGTGAACGAAACGGCGGTGAAAGTAATGGGGCTCAAAGATCCGGTAGGCCGGGAGATCAATTGGGGCAAATCGAAAGTGCGCATTGTAGGAGTTTTGAAAGATTTTCACTTTGTGTCGCTCCACACAGCAATTCGCCCGCTGATCGCCTACCTGGGCGCCCGCGAGCCGCAGGGGAGCGTCGTGATCCGTATCCAGGCCGGCAAAACGCCCGAAACTTTGGCTGTGATCGAGCGGATATGTAAGAAACTCAATCCCAATGTACCATTCACCTATGCATTTACCGACCAGGAGTACGCCCGCCAATACCAGAGCGAGCAGATCGTAGGCAAACTGGCCGGTTATTTTGCCTTTCTGGCGATATTCATCTCGTGTCTTGGATTATTTGGTCTCGCCGCATTCACCGCCGAGCAGCGTACGAAGGAGATCGGTGTACGGAAAGTACTGGGCGCTTCCGTAGCGGGGATTGTGGGGCTGCTTTCCAAAGACTTTCTTAAACTGGTCGTAATGGCCATTGTACTGGCCTCGCCGGTAGCCTGGTACGTTATGAAGCAATGGCTGCAAGGGTTTGCTTACCAGATCGACATCGAGTGGTGGATGTTCGTCCTGGCAGGAGTGATTGCTGTGCTGATCGCCGTTTTTACCATCAGCTTTCAATCGGTCAGGGCTGCGACGGTGAATCCCGTGCGGAGCTTGCGGAGTGAGTAGGCGGCTTTGGGTCTGACCGCTGATCGGTTAAATAGGTAGGGTGAGTATCAAGTATACTCATTTGTCTTCGTCGAATCACTACCATGGTGTATCGCCTGCTGACCGCCGTCACATCACTATACTTTTGGATACTATGTTAAAGGCCCGGCGCCGGAATCTATACACCATGATACTGGTTTGATTATTGGATGGTTTTAGTGCCATTCTGACAAAGACGAAAATCAAACAGGAAATGGAAATAGGAATCAGCATGTTCGGGGATCTTGCATTTAACAATGAAACCCGTTCTTTTCAGTCGCCGCAGGAGCGCTTGCAGGATATGTTGGAGGAAATCAAGCTGGCCGACGAGGTTGGGCTGGATGTGTTCGGTATAGGCGAGCACCACCGGCCGGATTTCGCGGTTTCGGCGCCGGAGATCATTCTGGCGGCAGCAGCCTCCGTGACCAAGAACATCAAACTCACCAGTTCGGTAACCGTATTGAGCTCCGCGGACCCGGTGCGGGTTTACCAGAACTTCTCAACCGTAGACCTCATTTCGGGCGGCCGTGCGGAGATCACGGTAGGCCGGGGCAGTTTCATCGAGTCGTTCCCGCTTTTCGGGTATGATTTGAATGATTACAATGGCCTGTTCACCGAAAAGCTGCAATTGCTGAAAGAAATCAATGAAAACGACGTGATCACCTGGAAAGGCAAGTTCCGCGCAACGCTCGACAGGCAGGAAGTGTTGCCCCGTGCCGTGAACAATAACCTGGAAATATGGGTGGCGGTAGGCGGTACGCCGCAGTCGGTGGTGCGCGCTGCGAGGCTCGGTTTGCCATTGATCATCGCCATCATAGGGGGCATGCCGTCGCAGTTCAAGCCGTTTTTTGAGTTATATAAAACCGAATACCTGGAAGCAGGGCACGATCCTGCCAAAATGCAGCTGGCTACGCATTCGCACGGGCTGGTGGGACCGGATGGAAAAGCGCTGAGCGATTTGTACTTCCCTTCCTATGCCGCTCAGATGGACCGCGTCGGTCGCAGCCGCGGGTGGGCGCCTTACACACGTGCGCAGTTCGAAGGCGGACAAAGCCGCAGCGGCGCATTGTTCGTAGGCGAGCCGAATGAAGTGGTAGATAAGATCCTGTACCATCAGGAGATGTTCGGCCTTACGCGCTTTCTCATGCATACGGACGTGGGTGCGCCTGCGCATAAGGATTTGATGAAGTCGATCGAGCTGCTCGGAACGCACGTCGCGCCGGCTGTAAAAAAGGCTCTGACAGTCAATCAATGACGTTTTTGGAGCGGGTGCCGCAAACGCACCCGCTTTTTGTCGCAACAGGCATCGCTCCGTTTCCCGGAAACCCGGCAACTTTGTAACATCAATCATCACTAAAAAACACAAAGAAATGGAAGCGACAACACAACCTGTAACTGTACAAGCGAATATCAATGCACCGGTAGCGGACGTCTGGAATAAATGGAATGCGCCGGAGCACATTACCCAATGGTGTTTTGCATCCGACGACTGGCATGCCCCTTTTTCCGAAAACGATGTGCGTGTTGGTGGCAGCATCAAAACCACCATGGCTGCGAAGGACGGCAGTTTCAGTTTCGATTTCGGAGGAACTTACACCGAAGTGGAGGAAAACCGCTACCTGGCTTACACGCTGGGCGATGGCCGTAAAGTG
>DATMSL010000305.1:0-9228 GCA_035565435.1 Dyadobacter sp.
AGTCTGTCAACTACCCAACTTCCTTTTACAGCTCATGAAGGCATCAACCAAAAAGAATTACCGCGCGCTGACGGACCTCGTCACGGCTTGCAGGCATAATGACCAACGCGCACAGACGCTCTTTTATAACCGCTTCCGCACTGAGCTTATGCGCATCTGTGCGCGGTTCGCACGGACGCGCATGGAGGCGGAAGATATTTACCAGGAATCATTCGTGAAGATTTTCAGGCACCTCCACGAAGTGCAGAACATCGAATCGATCGAATCCTGGATGCGTTCGGTGGTTACTCGTACGGCCATCAACTATTATCATCGGGTCACAAAAAAGGAGGCGAAGAACCATTCGATGGACCTGTCGCCCCTGGATTTCGAATCCAACGACCATACCTGCATGATCGACCGCCTGGGCGTCGGAATCGTGGATGAAATGATCGCACAGCTGCCCGACGGCTACAAGCGGATCATCAGCCTGAGCCTGATCGAAGGCTATTCGCACATCGAGATCGCCCAGGCACTTTCCATTACCGACAGCACCTCGCGCTCCCAACTCCTACGCGGGCGTAACCTCCTCATGAAGAAGCTGAGAAAGCAGGGCATTACTGGCTACGAGATGCCCTGAATCAGGCCATTACCGGGTTCTCGGTTCCTAGCAATGCGGATTGTATCCTGCCCACGAGCCCGCTCAATGCATCGCTTCGGTCTTGATGGGTGCAAGCGTACCAATGACGTGTACCGATCTCCGAACGAAAAGGCAGCGTCGTAAGCCCGCCCGTGCTCAGGTATTGGCGGGCAGCCCATTCGGCCATGATGGTAATGCCCATTCCAAAACGCACCATTTCCACAATGGCCTCGGTCATCGGAATGTAGATGATTTTTTTAGGGGAAAGCTGGGACACCAGATCCGGCGAAAGCAGGTTACTATCGCTACTGATCTGGAATGCAACCAGCGTTTCGGAATGCAGATCCAAAAATTCGAGTGGGGTATTGCGCAATGCGAGTGGGTGTTTGTCCGACAGCAACGCCACCATCCGGTCTTCGAACAGCGGCTCGAAATGGAGGCTGCCGTTGTTGTTGGTCCCATTGACTAGTGCGAGTTCCAGCTTCCCGGCTTCGAGATACTCCATCGGGCGGCGTGTCGCTTCGGCTACAATCTGGATATCGGCGCCCGGGTACTCTTCATGAAAATCGATGAGCAGCCGCGGCAGCCAGTGGTAGCAGGTGTAACATTCGGTGCTGATACGGATCGTTTGTTTCCTCCCTTCGCGCATTTCTTTCAGTTCGGCTTCCAGTTCGCGGATTACCGGCAGTACTTTTTGCGAGCTGGTCACCACGCGCTGGCCGGCTTCGTTGAGTACAAGCTTTTTTCCGATCCTGTTGAAGAGTTTGACGCCACTGGCCGCTTCCAGGTCACGGATTTGGTGGCTCAGTGCCGATTGCGTAAGGTTCAGCTTCTCCGCGGCTTTGGTTACGGAACCCTCGCTGGTGATTTTTTCAATAATATAGAGGTGTTGAAGTGTTAACATATCATGAGTACTGTTCATTGTTTTGATAAAAATAAATCATTTTTCTCATAAATCTAAATCAAATACTTTTGTCATGTACTAAAAACAACAGCACATGAAACTCCAAAGATTATCCTGGGCAGGACTCAAAGTGGAATCCAATGGCCAGACATTACTCATAGATGCCGTACAGAATTACCAACGCGGCGCATCCATCGGGCCTCAAAACCCTTTTCAATTTGTAGGAAACACCCAGGCGGACGTGGTACTGATCACGCATTTGCATTCGGATCATTACGATCCCGAGGCGATTCGCGCCGTTCTGAAACCGGAAGGGCGATTCGTCGTTTCCGAGCAGATCGCCGCTGAGGTGACGAACGACGGTTTCGCACCGCTGGCACTCGCGCTGAATACGCCGCAGCAAATCGGCAATTTCACAATTACGGCTGTATTTGCGATGGACGGCGTAGGCGATAAGCAGGTTTCGTGGGTGATTGAGGTAGACGGTCAGCGCATCCTGCACGGCGGCGATACGATGTGGCATAACCAGTTTTGGCAGCTCGGCAAAACCTGGCAGCATTTCGACGCCGTGTTCCTGCCCGTGAATGGCGCAGTGGTGAATATTCCGCGCGTAGAGCCGAGCCCGGTGCCCATTACGCTCACACCCATCCAGGCGATCACGGTGACGCGCCTGCTGCATGCCGATGTGCTGGTACCTATTCATTATGGCTTTCACAGGGAAGGCATGTACCACCAATTCCCGGAAATGGAGGCGGAGCTGGCACGCCACGCGGAAACGCAAAACGTGCAGGTGCAATGGGTGGAGCAGGGAAATGCGGTTAAGAAACCGCTGGCGGCGGAGCAGGTTTGATACGCCGGACTTAGACTTTTTTATGGAGTTTGTTGTTATGCTTCGGAAACAATGATCAGCAAACTTCATGAAACAACTAAGTCTGTTCGGCTCACAGGAGGCCCTTCAATTCCCCGAGGATCTGCTCGAATATTATCCTGGCTTCATACCGGCAGCGGAATGTGCCGGGCTTATGCGCCGATGGGTTGGGGAAGTACCCTGGCGGCAACAGGTAATGCAGATGTACGGTAAGGAGGTGACCGCCCCCAGGCTGATGGCCTGGTACGGTGATACCGATAAGTCGTATACGTTTTCGGGCACCCGGTTTGAGCCGTACCCATGGACGGCAGAACTCGCAGGTCTCAAACAGCAGATCGAACGGAAGACGGGCTTTACCTTCAACAGTGTATTGCTCAACTACTACCGCGATGGCAATGACTCTGTGGCCTGGCACGGCGATAATGAGGACGAGTTGGGCCGTAACCCGGTGATCGCGTCGGTGAGCATAGGGCAGGAGCGGCGCTTCGAATTCCGGTATCGCCCTGACCACTCGCGGAAATACGGGCTGAACCTGGAAAACGGATCATTACTGATTATGAAAGGCGATTTGCAGCATACCTGGGAACACCGTATTCCGAAATCGAAAACGCAGAACAGACCGCGGATTAACCTCACGTTCCGGACAATCCGTAAGTGATAGCGGCGAAGAATGCACGGTTTGGGTTACAAAATTTTCCGATTGTTCCAACGAAAGCGAAAACGGGCGAATCTATGTAACCGAAACCAATTTAATTCTTAGCCCATGAAAACTACCCGCTTACTCCTTTCGCTGATGCTCCTCTGGACGGTAATGGCTTGCAAGAACGAAACCGCCGACCCGATCGACGACACGGCCAAGCGAGCGATGAAAGAAAACAACGGCCTGATCGGCCAATGGAAGCTCGTCGAATACCTCGCCGATCCGGGTGACGGCAGCGGAACTTACCGCGAAGTAACAGCCGAGGTCGCGCATACCATCGAGTTTAAGGAAAACGGCGAATTTGTCGAGAAAAAGGGGCAGGGACAATCTTCGGTACCATTGTTCAATGCATACAAAGTGCTCGATGATAAGCGTATAGAGCTGATCCCGATCGATAAAACAGCGCCGTCGCATATCTGGTACTATTCGGATCTGTCTGCAAGCAAGCTTACGCTGGGGTACGGTTGTATCGAAGCCTGCTCTGGCAAATATATTGCTGCGGAGTAGATCGGTCGCTCTGGCTAAGGCCGTCGTGTTTTTGTATTTTACAAATGAATCGGGCTGGATTTTTCCAGCCCGATTTTTTTTCCAGTTCATTTTGTAAAACAAATTCTAGTGTTAATCCATGAAGATAAAAGACTAGTTTTCGGATACAAAAGCGTCGGTGTGTACGGACACATTTTAGTATTTTTTCTTGTTAATCTCGGTGACACGGTTAATTTTGGTGTGGTTAGAATTCTAACGAATTTATTCTACTCATAACTCTTTAACCAATTCTTAAATCTATGAAACCGAGATTTACCCAAATTCTGTTTCGAACGGTCGCCATGGCCGGAATTGCCATGCCGCTGATGATCCCGCTGGATTCCGGAGCCCGGCCTTTGGAGCGGATCCATACGGCCCGCCCGCAGGCTGCCGGTCCCGTGAAAGGGAAGGTGGTCGACAGCAAGGGTGTCCCGCTCACCGGCGTCAACATCGTGATCCAGGGAACGACGGTCGGGACGCAGACGGACGTCGACGGCCATTTCACTCTCAATTCCAACAACCCCGATGATGTGCTCGTAGCGAGCTTTATCGGCTTCAAAAGCCAGACCATTCCGGTCCAGAACCGCTCGGTAATCGACATCACCCTGGTGGAAGATGTGTCCAGTCTCGACGAGGTGATCGTGACGGGGTATTCGAGCCGGTCGAAATCCGAGCTGGTGAGCTCGGTATCGGTGATTAAAGGCTCAGAGCTGCAAACGGTCACAAGTAACAACACCGCCACCATGCTGCAAGGCCGTGTGGCGGGGGTGGTGGTGTCGAGCGCGAGCGGTGCGCCAGGCACGGAGCCGAGCGTACGTGTACGCGGGACCGGTTCCATTACGGCTGGTGCCGAACCGCTGTACGTGATCGACGGGCTGATCGGCGGAACCGCGAACCCCAATGACATTGCATCCATCTCGATTCTGAAAGATGCCGCAGCCACCGGTTTGTACGGTTCGCGCGCGTCCAACGGGGTGGTCGTGATCACGACCAAGAGCGGTAAATCGGGCAAAACGCAGATCAATTATAATGGTTCGGTGGGTTTCAGCCGGGTTCTGCGCGGCAATTTCGAAGTCATGAACGGTCAGGAACTGTACGAATTCACTGACAAGATGTACCAGAACGACTATAATGCCAAGCGCACGAATTACATTGCCCAGCTTAGCGCCACCACGCCGAACCCGACCGACGCGCAGATCGACGCCTACCTCACGGCCAACAATTTCCCGACAGCTTACGCGGGTTACCAGAGCCGTTTTCTCCCCGCAACGCCCGGTAATACCGATTGGCTCGACAAGACGTTTCGCACTGGTATCACGCATAATCATGCCTTGTCGATGTCGGGTGGAAACGACCGGACTCGCTTCCATTTTGGGGCGAACTATTACAAAGAGGAGGGCGTGATCCTGAAAACAGGTTATGAAAACGTCAACTTCCGCGCCAATATCGAACATAACCTCAATGAAAAGGTGAAGCTCACAGCCCGCGTGAATACTTTTTTCAACAACCGCCAGAACGACCAGGGCTATTTGTATCAGGGCTATATTAACCTGCCGTGGGATAATCCGTATAGTGCCGACGGTTCATACCGTTATGTGGATGCGAACACCACCGACTGGTATGGCCGCGACCGCAATAATTTCCTTTTCAACAACCAGTATAACTTCAACCAGAACCGCGGCTCAGGTATTCAGGGAGATGTGAAATTGGAATACAATATCCTCGACTGGCTGACCTTCTCGACTTCGAACCGGTACGCGGTGACCAACACCCGCACCGAATCGAACGTGGATGCGCGCACACCGACGGGCAAGTCATATAATGGCTCGCTTTCGAACAGCTATGAATACACCGGCAGTTTCATTACCTCCAACTTGCTGAACGCCAACAAAACATTCGGCGCACATACTTTTAATGCGATCTTGGGCGCGGAGTTTCAGGGTAATAGAACCGACGGGATGGGTGGTACCGGGCAGGGCATTTTCCCGTCGCTCGACATCCTGAACGTCACCGCCACCCCGACTTCGCTTACCGGCTATAAAACCAAGAATGCATTTGCATCCGCATTCGTCAATGTGGATTACGATCTGTACAACAAGTACTTCGCCACGGTTTCCTTCCGCCGCGACGGTTCTTCGCGCTTCGGCAAGGACAACCGGTATGGTAACTTCTATTCGATCGGTGCAGCCTGGAATATTTCGAGCGAGGAGTTTTTTAGTTCTTTGAAAGACAAAATCCACTTGTTTAAAGTACGTACGAGCTATGGAACGACGGGTAATGCCAACATCGGCGATTTTGTGGCGCAGGACCTGTACGATTTCAATGCACAATACGGCGGACTGCCTGCCGGCTTTCCAGCGCGTAAGGCAAATCCCAATCTGACCTGGGAGAAGGCCTACACCTACGATGCCGGTATTAATATCGGCTTCTTTAACCGCATTGATCTGGTAATCGACCTTTATAACCGCCTCAATAAGGATGTGTTGCAAAATGTACCGTTGGAAGCGACCACCGGCTTTACGACCCAGATCCAGAATATCGGATCGGTACGTAACCGCGGTATTGACCTGGAAATTGCTTCGAAAAATATCCGCGGGGCATTCAACTGGGAGACCAGCTTCAATTTTTCCATGAACAGAAACAAAGTGCTCGCACTCAACAAAAACGAGCCGATCGAAAGCGGTAACCAGCGCATCGAGGTGGGCAGGGAGCTGGGATCGTGGTATATGCGTAAATGGATGGGCGTTGACCCCAATAACGGCGACCCGCAGTGGCTGTTGCAAACCAGGGATGCGTCGGGTAATATCGTGGAATCGACTACCAATGTCTACAACAGCGCAACACGTGTTTTTGTAGGTTCCAGAAATCCGAAATTTACCGGCGGTATTACCAACACATTCAAATATGGCGGGGTAACGCTTTCGGCATTCTTCACGTTTGTGTCGGGTAACAAAGTGTATATCTACAACCGGGAGTTGTTTGACGACGACGGCGCGTATCCTACCTATAATAAGATGCGTTTGCAGGACGGCTGGACGCGCTGGGAAAAAGAAGGTGATATTGCCACGCACCCCAAAGCAGTCGTGAACGGAAACAAGAATTCGAACAAAACGTCGTCGCGCTACCTCGAAGACGGCAGCTATCTACGCCTGCGGAACGTGCGCCTGAGCTACGAGATTCCCAAAGTCTTCACCGAGCGGCTGCATATCAGCGGATTATCGGTGTTCGCGAGCGGCGATAACCTCATTACCTGGACTAAATTCTCGGGCGTCGATCCGGAGGTCGATCTCAGCAATGGTACCAACAGCTCACGTTATCCGAGCAGTAAGAAGCTCATGTTTGGTGTAAACCTCAATTTCTAAGCCACTACGATGAAACGTTATATTAAATCAACGGCATTTGCCGCTATGCTGAGCGGCGTGCTGCTAACCGGTTGCTCCGACGAGCTCACCATCACGCCTTACGACGGCCTCACTTCGACGCAGGTCGTGAACACGCCGGAAGGACTCAAAGCCGCTACCCTGGGCAACTACGCAATTTTGAAAGACGGAAACTACATTCGTTCGTACCATATGATGTCCGAATTCCCGTCAGACAATGTCTCGCTCAGTGGTACTACATCCGACCCGCTGTATTTTTCCTACAATTACAATCATATCAAAACCAGCGCATTGGCTACGAACTTTTATACCAAGTCGTACCAGGCCGTTTACGGTACCAATGTGATTATCGGGCTCCTGAAAGAGGGGCAGTCGGCGGAGCTGGATCAGGTTTTGGGAGAGAACTATTTCCTGCGGGCGTTGCTGCATTTCCACCTTGCTAATGTGTTCGCACGCCCGTATGCACCTGACGCGGGTGCTTCGCCAGGCGTGATTGTGGTCAAATCCACCGAACAACCCGCTCAGAAGCCCACGCGCGGTACGGTGAAGGAGGTGTATGCGGCTATTATCCAGGATCTCGAAAAGTCGATCAGCCTGATGACCATCGCGAAGAACAACAACTTTGCTTCCAAAGAAGTGGCCTATGCCATGCTGAGCCGCATTTATCTGTATATGGAAAACAACGAGAAAGCGATCGAGTATGCCAACAAGGTAATCAGCTCGAACCGCTACTCGCTCGTCGCGACGGCCAATTTGCCCAAATACTACACCACCGTGCCCGAGTCTAATACGGAAACGATTTTTGCCGTGCGTCACACGGTAAAAGACAACCGCGGATATTCGGCCATCGGGGCCATGTATTTATCGGATGGCGAAGGTTGGGGCGAAATGTATGCTTCGGAGAAATACCGCAAGCTCATCGACAAGTTCCCGAACGACAAACGCCGGGATTACATCATTCCGGTTTATGAAAAGAATGCCGACGGATCCATCAAGACCGACGCCGCCGGGAATAAGGTTTTGGCCACCCGCAATGGCTATCCGAAGTACTATATCAGCAAATTCTCGTATCAGGAGGGTTACCCGATGCTGAGTTCGCCGGTATTTTTCCGCCTGGCCGAAATGTACCTGATCCGCGCGGAAGCCAATGCGAAGCTGGGCAAAAATGCGGAGGCGCTCGAAGATGTCAACCTGATCCGTAAGCGGGCCGGTTTATCGGGGATGGAGCTTTTCTCGGCCACGAATATGATGGGTTATGCCACCGTGCTCGATGTGGTGCTGGAAGAATCTCATCTGGAATTCGCCTGGGAGGGCTTACGGAAGCACGATGTTTTCCGCAACAAGCGCACCATGGAACGCAACTACCCGGGTACGCATTTGCTCGCGGGCGCGGTGAAGCAGGAGATCCCGTATACACACCCGCGGGTGGTGCATTTCTTCCCGGAAGCGGAAACGGTGCTGAACCCGTCGTTGGTGCAGAATCCGGAATAACAGTAATGGGGTAACAACCTTTAAACGGTCTGGTTTGTCATGTTCTTAGTTGGTGGAAAAATTTGTAACTTTAATCCCATTAGCTGATAATGTCATGAAAACCAGATCGTTTTTAATGTCCCTGTGCGCGATTGCCGTAGCAATTGCATTACCCGCTTGTTCGGATGACGAGATCTCCGTTTCCGACGAGCAGGAAATCCTCTTTGAAGTCAATTATGTCAATTACGCCTGGGGCTTCCAGAACACCGGTTTCCTGATCGACAAAACGGGGCGCGTGCGGACGTACGACAAGCCCAAAGACTGGAAGTTTGCGGAGGATGGACCGTTTACTGTGGCGGAAATGGATGAAAGGGTGTCGAAAACGACGGTTTCCAAATATACGGTGCCGGCCAACGAGCTATCGCAATATGTAAGTAAGATGAGACAGGTAAGTGATAAGGAGTTTACCAAGCCCGTCAATGCCGGTGCAGATATGGGAGCCAGCGCGTACTATGTTTATAGGTATGATACCGGTTCTAAAACTTACCAGGCGGTATTGCTGCAAAGTGTCGGCGACAATAATGTATACAACAAAGATTCCGATGCGAAGCAAATCGCGGACTGGCTGGTGAAGGTCAGGCAGGAGCTGCTATGACGCCATTCAATGAAACGAAAACGGGCCGCGCTGTGAAAGTGCGGCCCGTTTTTGTTAAAACCAGTTCCAAATTTAAGGCTTGAATACAGATATTTGATGTACGCGGC
>DATMSL010000306.1:0-3885 GCA_035565435.1 Dyadobacter sp.
CGCATTTCAAACATTGGGGATTTATGAATTGGTATGATATAGAGGTTTTGAAAAAAATGGTTCCCTCCATATCTATGGTTTATTGGATAACGAATAGCGCCGCTGTCGCAAATCATACCCAGGAGTTCTATTTAAAACCGACCAAATACACAGAGGGGGTATTTGGAACTGCGGAAAAGGGAAAGCCCATTCAGGGACAGATAACCGATATGGATATCATTGATCAGGGAGAGGCATGGTTTGCGGATCCAGATCGGCTCGTCAATCCCAGTGTCCGAAAGTTTGCAGAGAAGTACAATCTTGCGCTCGTCGACCTTCGGGCTATTTACCAAGAGATTCACGAGGGAAAATATACTACCGAGGACGGCTTGCGAATCGACGCTTCAATGAAAGGAAATTTCTTTTCGTCAGACGGAATTTACCCGACTCCATTGGGGCAGGCTGTCATTGCAAATGAGGTGATCAAGGCTATTAATACGAAATACGGCTCCCATATTCCCCTGATCAATGTAGGCGAGTTCGCCCGCATCATTTCTTCAAAATAAACAGACACCGCAGGCAGAGCTTTTTCCGGATACCTTCCGGGTTAAGGTTCTGTGTGCCTTAAACACACATTTTTATGATAAAAATATTGCTTACACTCCTGTCAATTCTCGCATTGACTGCACAAACTAGTCAGGCGCAATATCTGAGTTTGTCTTATCCGAAGTATAATTCGGTCCTCCAACGCGATGGTAATAACCAGGCGGTAATCACTATTGCCGGGCAGTTGGTTTGGGGGACCGGGGCCAATGGGGCAATTTTGCCGGGGACTACAATCAGCTACAAGATTAAGACACTTAGTGTCAGCCCCAATGTACAGGGACCCGTGATCAATTTGAGTATGGCATCTAACGGTATGTTTTACACTACGACGACGCTGACAAAAGGTTGGTACCTGGTGGAAGTAATGTTAAATGGGGTGGTCTATGCTTCTTCGAAGGTAGGCGTTGGTGATGTTTTTGTTGTTGCCGGGCAATCTAACGGGCAAGGAATCGGCGGGCAGTTCGAGCCCATGGGAGGATGGAAATTACCGGCGACAACGGGTTTTCCGGAGTGGATCGTTGGAATTAATGAGGATTATAATTGTACGAAAAATTTGTTTGACAATTTCGGCGAAATGTACCCGCTGACAGATGTCGCAAAACACTATAATAGATTGGGCCCGACCGGAAATAATGTCTGGTGCTACGCACTGCTTGGGAAAAAGATATCAGAGGTAAATGGCGGAATGCCGGTAGCTTTTTTTAATAGTGCATCGGGTGGCAGCACAATTACACAATGGTATCTCGGTGCACAAGGACTTGCCGCACCGAACTTCTATACAGGGGGGACTCAATTCTGTTTAGGTTATAAACAAGGTTCGGTGAATCCCGCAGATTACTACGGGCAGCCTTATACACCGCTGCGCTCCACGCTAAATTGTTATGCATCGCTGTATGGCGTCAGAGCGGTGCTTTGGCATCAGGGAGAAGCTGATTCTGATAATAATGTACCTGCAAATTACAAAACAAGCAGTTCTGCCGACTATCAAACTAAACTGCAGTTCGTGATTAACAAGTCAAGAACAGATTTCGGGGCTACCATTAATCCCAATATTCTTAGTTGGATAGTTTCAAAGGCAACCATCAGTAAATATGGACCATTAAACAATGCAGTTCGTACAGGACAAGGAGCGGTGGTTGCCGGATCGACCACGGGCGGGCCGGATACGGATTATATCGTTGGAAGTGGCGGAGCGATTGCAGGCATTACTTATCGCAGGGATAGCACGCATTTCGAAGAGAACTATAATAGTGCCCTCACCTGGCTGGCTGGCAAATGGTATGACGCTATCGGTAACAACGGCAACAAAATTTCTGCCGGATTTGTACCACAGCTTACATATGCGACTAACGGAAATAAACGATATCTGATAGCTCCAACAGGTTACGCTGAATACCGCTGGGGTTATAGCATCAACAGTCCAATAGCAGGAGCGAACACCAATACATTTACAACTGAAGATTGCTATTCCGGTATCAAATGCTTCATTAAGGACAGTAAAGGTAACTGGCACATCTCGGCTACGACGTGGGTACACTGTTACGCGTCCAACCGCATCGCGGCGGAGGAGCCGGCTGGAAATGAGGATGGATTACTTGCTCTTTCCGCTTACCCCAACCCATTCCTGGACGAATTCCAGATCGAATTCGATGTCCATGAAGATGGAAGTCATGTCCAACTCGAACTGGTGGATGTCGCTGGTAGAGTCTTGAAAACGATCGTCGATAACCCACATTCGAAAGGTCGATGGAAATATCAGTCGGGGAAATTGGATGCTGGAACACAGACTTTGTTTTGCCGCTTGAAAGTGAATGATTTATACACCATCAAGAAACTGATTCAGGGGAATTAAGATGCTGTGGGGGAGTTTTACATAAATGTCCCCCACAACAAAAAGCCATTCAACCCAATAATAATCAGCGCAATTACCCAGCTGATAGCCGTTAATGGTCTTGAATTGGCAAACGGTCCCATGATCTTGCTGTTGGAGGTGAAAAATACCAGCGGTACCACGGCAAAACTCAGTTGCAGCGAAAGAATTACCTGGCTGAGCACGAGCAGTTCGGCTGTTCCACGCTCGCCGTACAGGTAGGAGACGAACAGCGCAGGGATAATGGCGATACCGCGTGTGAGGAGCCGGCGTATCCAGGGTTTCAGGCGGATGTTGAGGAAGCCTTCCATCACGATCTGACCTGCGAGGGTGCCTGTGAGTGTGGAGCTCTGTCCTGATGCGAGCAGCGCAAGGGCGAAGAATACGCCGGCAAGGCTTACCCCCAGCACAGGGTCGAGCAGGTGGTAGGCGTCGGTGATGTCGGCGATTTCGAAATGGCCGTTGGCATGGAATGCCGACGCGGCCAGGATAAGGATGGAGCCGTTGATAAAGAAAGCCAGTGCTAGCGAAACGGTCGAATCGATGGTCGCGAAGCGGATCGCGGAACGTTTGCCCGTCTCGTCTTTCCTGAAATTACGGGTCTGTACAATGCTGGAATGCAGGTAGAGGTTGTGCGGCATCACAGTGGCTCCGAGGATACCGATGGCGATATAGAGCATTCCCGGGTCGGTCACGATTTCCTTTTTAGGCAGTAACCCACCCACAATACCAGCCAGCGATGGCTGTGAAACGATCATTTCGTACAAAAAGCTGAGCAGAATGATAGTCATCAATCCTGCCACAATACTTTCAATAATGCGAAATCCTTTTTGCTGGAAATACAACACAATAAGCACGTCGAATGCAGTAAAAACGACGCCAACGGGCAATGGAAGCCCGAAAAGAAGGTTCAATGCGATGGCAGAACCGATTACTTCGGCGAGGTCGGTGGCAGCGATGGCGATTTCAGAAAGCAGCCAAAGTACAAATGATACGGGACGGGAGTAGTAGTCACGGCAGGCTTGCGCAAGGTCGCGGCCGGATGCAATGCCAAGTTTCAGCGATAAATGCTGTAACAGCATAGCAAAGAGGTTCGAGATCAGGATCACGGAAAGCAACGTGTAGCCAAACCGCGAGCCGCCTTCGATATCGGTAGCCCAGTTGCCCGGATCGATGTAGCCGACGGCCACCATCAGGCCCGGGCCGGCAAATGCAGCCATTTTTTTCCAGAAACCAACTCCCTCCGGTACTGAAATCGAGGAGTGAACTTCGGATAGCGAGCGGAGCTGCTCATCATGGCCCGGTGTTTTCTCTTGCAAAGACTTATCTATTTTTAAATCGTCAATCATTCCCTTAGTCTCCGAAATAAACAATTTAGTTCTCTGAAAACAAAGATAAGGAAATTCTTAATATATTTTTAGGTTAGTCTA
>DATMSL010000307.1:0-2630 GCA_035565435.1 Dyadobacter sp.
GGTCAGGACTGGTCATTCGTAGCTAAGTATTGTCATTAAAAAGTCAGGTGTGTCCAGAAGGAGTCATTGGAATACAACAACTGACCTCTTGCCCACACCTGACTACGAATGACTACAAATGACAATCAATGACTATAAATGACTAGTCCTGACCACAAATGACCACACCTGACAATCAATGACTACAAATGACTATTCCTTACAATCAATGACCACACTTGACATCTCTCCTCCAAGTTTGCATAATGCAGTAGCCGTTACAAATCCCCAAACTGGCTGTACATTTCTTTCAGCTTCGGTTCTGTTTCCTTTGCGCGGATGTCTTTCCTGAGCGCTGTCACACCCTGAATATCCGTAAGCAATCCCAGCGCCTGGAATGCGCCGAAACGTACAAAATACGAAGAATTGTCGCGCGCGAGGCCTTCGAGGATCGGAATGCTTTTGCGCTGGATATCCTGCTTCGATTTGATCAGGTATTTACCAAAAACTTGCAGGAAGTTGTATTTCTCAGTCGGCTTCATGGCCTTCATTTTCGCAAGGAACCACTCGAAGCGCTCGGGTTGTGCAAGACCGGCGTAATAGTTACCTACCGATGTAATAATGGCGTCATTAGGCGAATTCTCGAATTCCGCCGCTACTTCCGCCGCGTCGTTGGGCTGGCTCATGAGGTATTTCTCAATGGCTACCGATGCTACCAGGTAAGAACTGTCGGACAATGCAGCCTTGAAAATCGGGTCACTGTTATTGTCGCCGAATGAAGCCAGGGTAATGATCGCCTCCGAACGTACCTGTGGGTGCGGATCGGTTTGTGCGCGACTTTGTATTACTTTTTCAATATCCGCAAAACCTTCCCCGGCATATTCAGCGAAGTTGCTGATCGCCATCTGACGCAGCTTCCAGAAAGGATCGTCCATCGCTTTCACCAGGATTTTGCGGGCCGTGGTATCGGCCAAAGCACCTTCCAGGGAGGTTAATGCCTCATACTTATGCAGGAACCGGTCGGAATTGACATATTGAAACTCCATTTCCGGCCTGTTTTTCTCATGCTCGACAACCGCCAACAGGTTCGCGTCCGCATCGAATATCACCAGATCGGGCTTTTTCGCGGCCGGGAATTCCAAAGTCTGGTTCACTTTATCTACCACCACATCGTAACGGCTCTTTTTGCCGGAAACCCACACATCCACTTTCGTCGGTAGCCGGTAAACCGTCGTAGCCAGCGTATCTTGTGTTTGTTTTATTTTCAAAACCACCTTGGCCTGTGCGGGCACATATTGCTGGTCTATCTTCAACACAGGATGTCCGGGACGGTGGAACCACTGATCGAAGAACCAGTTCAGGTCCTGCCCGGTGACTTTCTCGAAGGAAATGCGCAGCTCGTCCATTTCGGCGGTGCCGAATGCGTGGGATTTTAAATACAGTTGCAATGCCGCAAAGAATGCGTCGTCGCCCACCAGCGACCGCAGCATATGTAAAATACGGCCACCCTTGGCGTAGGAATGCGCGTCGAACATATTCTCGCGGTCCTTATAAAAATAGCGGATCATCGGCACCTGTTTGGTTTCCGATTCCGCCAAGTATTCTTTCGTTTCCTGCAAGTTCCCCCAATCGGCCTCAAAGCGACCATCGTTATATTCACTCCAAAGATATTCGGCGTAGTTAGCGAACGACTCGTTCAGGGGTAATTGCCCCCATTCCTCCGCGGTCACATAATCGCCAAACCAGTGATGTGCGAGCTCGTGCGCAATCACAGCGTCGGAATTGCCGTCAACAAGCGACCGGGCATCGTTTTGCACCCCTTCCTCATGGACTGTCGCGGTAGTATTCTCCATAGCGCCTGCCACGAAATCGCGTACGGCAATCTGCGCATATTTCTCCCACGGATATTCCACACCGAAGATATTAGTAAAGAAACCCATCATTTCCGGCGTCCGTCCGAAGATCGCATGCGCGTCGGCACCGTATTTCGGCTCAACGTAATAGCTCAGTTCCAGACCATTCGGCATCATATCCTTGGCCACCGCAAAATCACCGACGGCGATCATTGCGAGGTAAGGAGCATGTGGCCGGGTTTGTTTCCAGTGATCTGTGCGCAAGCCCTTTTTACCTTCCTCCTGCCCTACGAGCAGACCATTGGAAAGGGTTTTATAGGTACTGTCTACCGTAATGTAAATATCCTGGGTAAACTTCTGGTTCGGCGCGTCGATCGTCGGAAACCAGCAGGAGCTACCCTCGGTCTCTCCCTGCGTCCATACCTGTCGCGGTTTGCCTTCGTCGAGGCCGTCGGCATTGATAAAGTACAATCCTTTATCGGATGCGCTGTCGTCCTCTTTTCCTCTTGGAACGTCGTTTGGCTTCGCTATGTAATCGATTTTTACAAAAAGCGTGTCCTTGCGAGTATATTCCTGCCCGAGTTTAATCGTTAGCTTGCGTTTGTCGTAGGTAAATTCAAGCCTCTTTTTAACTTTTCCAGCAATTTCCTCACCGGTCAGGTCGCCATACTCTCCAGCGGCTTCCAGCATCGAAATACCTTTGATTTCAAACCCTTTTGCATCGAGTTCGAGCGTATTCTGCGGATAAAAATGGGGCTTGAACTTCAAAATCGCGGATGCGGGCACCTGCTGTTTGAC
>DATMSL010000308.1:0-8294 GCA_035565435.1 Dyadobacter sp.
CGGTCGCTTTATATTCATCACCCAGGCGTTTGATGAAATACTCGATCCAGGGATAGTACCTGCCGTTAAGGTATATGCTTTCATTGGACCATTTGTACCATTGCCATTCGGAAGTCGTAACCGGTCCGCAAAGTTTGATACCCGGATAGATCGCCTTCGCCTTTTTGGCCAGTTCGATATAACGGTCCACAAATGCGGAGGCTGATAGCTGCGTGGGCATGGCCCAGTCGTGTGTGCCATTCCATATATCCACCTCATTATCCATGTTCCAGTACACAAACTTATTCCGGTTAAAACCTTTACCATTAGGGCCAAACCAATGGTTAAGGATGCCCACCGACGAATCGGCTGGCCATGGCTTGGAGAATAAATCCTTGTTTCCCTCTACCAGCGCGGCGCCGGAGGCATCGGGATTGGGTGTCCCTCCACCCGCCAGATTCTGATGATAGCCGTTCCACCCCGGATGCGCCTGCATGTAGTCCCAGTCAGGAAAGTTGTTTTGCCCGCTGGATGCGACTCTTCCCAGCAGCTGGAAGGCAAACATGCCCTGAACGCTGGAGAAATTGTTATTGATTTTCTGCGCAGCAGCATCCCAATCGGCACCATACACATTGTTGAACCAGTCGGGATGGACCGCAAGCTTTGCGCGCCAGTTGTAGGCAGACGCATTATTACCGCCGTTCATGCGTGCGAAGCGCAGCCCTGCATCATTGTAAAATTGCACCGACTGGTCCAGGAAATCATTCTTCCCGTAAATGTTGGGAGAAATCAGGCGTTTATTCTGCGTTGCATTCACTGAAATGGTGACATTCTGCCCGAAGGCCGTGATCGCTACGCATAACAACGCCCATCCCAGGGACATTTTGGCCAGGCAAAGTACTCGTTTTTCCATCTTGAATTTCGTTTAGTTGGTTTGCTTTTCTCTTTCCTTTTCGAATTACAGGGGAGGGTATGCTTTCACCAGAATTCCGCTGGCCGGAGGGAATGGCCAGCGGATGGAATTGAGTCTTCGGCGGAGGAGCCTATCAGGCAATATCGCAGATGGTAACTCCCTGTTTCAGGGATGCAAGATCATCGTTGCGGCTGGGCATAAACTCCTGACCAACAAAGCCTGTATAACCCGTATCGGCAATGGCCTTCATGATCGCCGGATAGTTGAGCTCCTGCGTTTCGTCGATTTCCCGTCTGCCCGGAACGCCGCCGGTGTGGTAATGCGCGATGTATCGGTGGTATTTCCGGATGGTGGCGATGACGTCGCCATCCATGATTTGCATATGGTAAATGTCATAAAGCAATTTGAATCTCTCTGAACCCACCATTTCACATAACGCCGCGCCCCACTCGGTGCGATCACACATGTAATCCTTATGGTCCACTTTACTATTGAGCAGTTCCATCACCAGCGTAACGTTGTGTTTTTCAGCAAGCGGCATCAATTTGCGCAATGCCGCGGCGCAGTTCATCATACCGTCCGCATCGCTCATTCCCCTGCGGTTACCGGAAAAACAAATGACCTGCTTGTAGCCCGCAGCCTGTACTTTTGGAATGAGGTCGGTAAAACCCTTAATGAGTTCGTCATGATTTTTAGGGTCGTTAAAACCCCTGTCCAGGCTCCTGGTGAGGCCTTCTCCCCACGGAAGCGCACACGTAAGGCCGTGTTGTTTCAAAATGGGCCATTCTTCCTGTCCGCAAAGCTCTATGGAGGTAAGCCCTATTTTCTTCGCTTCGACTGCCAGTGTTTCCAAAGGAATCTTGCCGTAGCACCAGCGGCAAACCGAATGATTGATTTTTCCATTGAGTTTCGGGCCAAGGGCTTTTTGGGACGCTGCCATGACCTTCGTCATCGATAGCGGTAAGCCCAAAGCTCCGGCAACAACACTTTTTAATGCGACGCGTCTGTTGGTTGTACTTTTCATTTAACTATTACTATTATGGTTAATCGGGTCATTTATCTGTGTCCGTCCATTTGCTCATTCTATCGCTACCTTGAACGTGTAAGCTCCTAGCGAGATCAGATATAGCCCTTTTGGCAAATGAGAAGTTTCATAACTGGTCGCTGAAAAATCGGTTTGGTCGTCAACGACTACTCCGGTCATATTCCGGACGACCAACCGCCTTTTTGCAGGCGGGACATCGAAGTGCAATTTTCCTTTGACGGGATTGGGGTAAACGATAAGCCTGATTCCGGCATCATTTTTCAGGTTGATGCTTTTCGAAAGCGTATAGCTCCGGTCGGAATCGAACTGTTTCAACCGGTAGTAAGCATTCGCAAGCGGCTGTTTGTCAATAAACTGATAATCGCCCCTGGCCGACGAAGTACCTTTGCCCGCTACAAAACCTATTTTTTCGAACGTCATCCCATCCGCGGCCCTTTCGATCTCAAACCCTTCATTATTCACTTCTCCGGCTGTGCTCCAAAGCAGCACATTGCCCTCGGAAGAAGCCTTCCCCGAGAAGCTGATCAGGTTTACTGGCAGCGTAGTCTGGTTTGCCAGCAGAATAGCTGTTGTGGACAGCGCGGGGATGGTAATAGTCAAAGAATTTGAATTCACGGATGTCGTGCCCTCCTGCAAAGCATTCTGTGTGTCAGACACAAATGTCTCCGTCGCCGGCAATGATGCTAATTGCAGGGTTTTGTAGTTTCCATTGGCAATAGAAAAGTTGCTCAGATTGATGGTAACCGTGCGGGGCGCATTCATATCACGGTTCACAAGCATTACTGTCAGGGAGTCGGCGTTTTCTGTGACCGAGGAATAAGCAGAAACCGTGTCTTCGAGAGAAGAAGTACTGGCTACGCTGTACTTTTTCGCGTTGCGGCTGAACAGGTGCAGCGTTTCCCACATGCCCACAGACCAGTTCCATGGTGCAAACAGTTCAACGCCGTGGTTTGCAAATGTTCCCAGATGGGAAGCATAGATAACCGATTCAAGGCTTGGATTACTGCCCGACATGGTTCCCCATTCGCTTACGCCGGTAGTAACACCGTGGTTTGCACCGAAATGCTCGGTCAGCCAGCCGTCGATACGCTTGAAAATGTATTGTTTAGTAATGGAGGTATCCCACCCGCCATTCATGGTTCTGATACCGTTCGAACCCGGATAATCGTAGGTTTCATCGTAATAAATCCGGTGCCCTTGCAATGCGGCGGCATCATCCCCATTGTACCACGGATAATTGTGAAGATCCAGCACATCTACCAGTTTGATACCGGTCGCTTTATATTCGTCGCCAAGGCGTTTGATGAAATACTCCAGCCAGGGATAGTACCTGCCGTCGATCACGATACTTTCATTGGACCATCGGTACCATTGCCATTCGGAAGTCGTCACAGGGCCACAGATCTTCACATTGGGATCAATCGCTTTTGCCTTCTTTGCCAATTCAATGAAGCGATCCATAAAGGCGGAGGCCGATAGCAAGGTAGGCATAGCCCAGTCATGCGTACCGTTCCAGATATCCACCTCATTGTCCATACTCCAATACCGGAACCGGTTTTTGTCGAGACCTAAGCCATTGGTTCCAAACCAATGATCCAGGATCGCCACCGAGGAGTCTGCCGGCCAGGGCTTGCTGAACAGATCAATATTTCCATCAACCAGCGCCTGGGTCCCGCCGGCTGGGTTCACTTGCCCTCCGCCAGCCAGGTTCTGGCCCACTCCCGACCAATATTGCGCCTGATTATATTCCCATTCATTAAAGTTGTTGCTGTTATTGGAGGCAACCCTGCCCAATAACTGGAAAGCAAACATCCCCTGCATGTTGGAAAAGTTGTTATTAACCTTTTGGGCCAATGCATCCCAGTCAGCCGGATATACATTGTTGTACCAGTCGGGATGGACCGCCAGCTTTGCGCGCCAATTATAGGCGGACGCATTGTTACCTCCGTTCATGCGTGCGAAGCGAAGCCCCGCATCTTTGTAGAATTGATCCGATTTATCAAGGAAATCATTCTTCCCATAGATGTTGGGGGAGATCAGGCGTTTGTCTTGCGTTGCATTCACTGAAATAGTCACATTCTGGGCAAAAGCCGTCGCCGAAATGCTGCACAGTAATGCCCCTGCCAGGCACTTTTCTGCCAGACAAAGTATTGTTTTTACCATTTTAAAAATCTTCTGATGGGTTTGTTTTTTCTGTTTATGGGAGAAGCGTCATACCGATTTTAACCGGCAGCAGCTTAGTATCACTTCCGGACGTAGTTGTAAATGGCCAGTTCTGATTTAACCGGGTCCTTGAAACCAAGCTGCATCCTGTCCTCCTTGAGGCTGATGACATACGCCTTCGACCAGACCTGGTCCCTGCCCATATTAAGCGGCACTACATTGATGAACGACATGGTCTTTGTCTTAACATCAAAAAAGTAGCTACCCGAGAACACCCCGCTTTTGCTTATCCCTTTCTGGCTCACCCTCACCACGGGCTCTGCTGTTCCGCTTTTCAAGCCTATTGTCATGGTGCCGTAATCCTGCGCAGCACCCATCCAGCTTTCATAGTTCGGATCGTAGAGCCAGCAATCTCCTCCTGCTTTGCCGCATTGATTATCCCAGCCGTAATCCATACCCGCGAAGTACAACGGGCCTTTGAATTTGGTCGAAACACCTTTCGCGTCCAGATCAAGTACCCAGGTCTTTTCCTTACCGATTCCGCCGGTGAGCAACTTGAACACGGGGTCTTTATAGTATTCCAGAATGGCGGGGTCAAAAATCTGGATCGAATAATCCGTTGTGTCGATCGCTGTACCGTAAGTGATTTTGTTCGCCAGCAAAGGATCAGCTCCGGTAAAATTGTTGGGGACTTTCACGATTACACTCGAATCGGTGTAGGTAACTCCGGCCAAGTTAGCGTCCAGCCCCTGAAATGCTATTTTGGTGGCGTTTTTGAGGTTATATCCCACAATATTGATCGTTTGGCCCGGAATAATGGTATGGACGACCGTATCCTTTGGCGCCGCGGCGTAGTTTCTCACGTGTGAGATCATCGGCGCACCGGTAATGTTGATGGTAAAAGAAGCTGAGCCGCTGCCGTTTACCACGGTGACGACATTCACCTTCTCCCGTGCCACAGAATCGAACGGAATCGAAGGGACCTGCACCACGATGCTCCCGTCGGTCAACAACGTATGGTTGAGCGTCGCCGGAATGCTTCCAAAATACACCTGCGAAACATCTCCCAGGTTTTGCCCAAGGACAACCACCCATTGCGCGGCCTGCAGTGTTTGAACCACAGTATCGGCGGGAGACGCTGCATAATTGCGTATTTCAGTGATAACAGGTGGAGACAGCTCGTCCTTTTCACAGGCAGACAGCAGCAGCGAAACCGCCGCCATGCAGTAAAACAGCATCAAACATATTCTCGTATATAAAGTCTTTTTCATTTCTCAGGTTTTTTAAAACGAGTAAGGCACAGGAGCTTCCAGCAGCTTGGGATTAGCCGTAACTTCCGGCGAAGGGATCGGGAATTTGAATGTAGTCGTGTTGGCCGGCGTAATGGCTCCGAGCGCATCACCTTTCGTCACAACACCCTTGTCATCATAGGTAAACAGGATCCGCTCCTGTTCGTTGAGCTTTTTGATGGCCTTGGGTTCGTTGTAATAAGAAAGCCTGACCAGATCTTCCCAAAAATGCCCCTCGGCCGCTAATTCGACTCTCCTTTCTCTGAATAAGGTTTCTGCGTCAAGGGACGTTACCGGGGCAAGACCTGCTCTTGCGCGCACTTTGTTGAAATAGAGCAGCGCGTCTGCATTGGTCGTCGAGGTATTGTTACCCATCACGGCTTCCGCGTAAATCAGGTACACCTCCGCGAGCCTTAGTAATGCATTGTGCTCGGTAGATGACGTCAATGTCATCGTCGGGGCACTGTTATCTACCCTTGTGCCGATGATGTGCTTTTTCAAACCGGTATTGCCGTTAAATTTATAGCCTCCTCCTGCCGCATTCAGCTCGGGATAATAATCGCCTTTGAGCATGAAAGTGGCCTTCCGTCTCAGTGAGTCGCCTCCCTGGTATTGCTTATATAAATCGTAAGTGGGCGATATTGCAAACCAACCGGCCTGCCCCGCAGCTGAAATCTCTGCTCCCCCCGGTGAATAGATCTGGAGCATGTTTCCTTCCAGCCACCCTGCGCCCGCAGCCCATTGCAAGGCAAACAAGGATTCCTGGTTATCGTTAAATTGCGTTTTGAAAAGGTCCGCATAGTTGGGCAGCAGCGATAAGCCGCTTTGCTTGCAGACATTACCCGCATGTAATTTGGCACTATCCAGCAGCGCCTGGTTTCGCGGGCCGTTGCCCTTTGCATCCAGCCCCGCCCAGGTCAGGTATACTTTCGCCAACATGCCTTGTGCCGACCAGGTCGATACCCTTCCGGCATCTTTCGCGGGGAGGTGTTTCGCAGCAAAAAGCAGGTCGTTCGCAGCAAACCGGTAAACATCCTCAACCGTATTGCGGTACACCAATGGAGAGTTGATCAGTTTGGTATTGTCTTCTATAATGGGAACGTCTCTCCATTGCAGGGCCAGGTTATAGTAGGCATATGCACGCAAAAATTTCGCTTCGGCAATCGCTGCATTCCGGTCTTTTTCAGGAATGGAAGCAGGCGCTTTTTCCTGAATGGCTTTGATGGTAACATTGCAATGTGCGATGATCTTGTACATCGCTTTCCAGCTCGCAATCATGATTTCATTGCTTCCGCTGACGGAAAAAGTGTGCAGCTGCACCGCATCTCCCCAGTAATTAACGGCCATATTACCGCTCAAAACTTCGCCGATCGGCAAGTAGCAGGAATAATTCCACTCCGCCCATGGCTTGCCGCCATACAAGGCAGCCGTCGCCAGCCGCAGGTCATTGGTAGTCTGATAAAAGTTATCAGCGCTGATTTGAGATAAAGGCGGACGGTCCAGAAAGCTTTCACTGCAACCAGCCATACACACGCCGGCGAAAAGCAGCGCTGTCGCCAGTTTATTCTTTATTTTCATTGCTTAATATTTTAAGATTCAAATCATTAGGAAGCATCGGCACGCTATTTCGTCAGCTGCAAACTTGCGCCTACCGTGAACACGCGCGGTTGGGGATAGAAACCATTGTCATATCCTGCATTGAGCGGGTTCCAGGAACCTATTTCCGGGTCCATTCCCTTGTACTTGGTGATCAGAAAGGCATTCGACACGTTTACATACACCCGCAGCGCGTGAATGTGCGCCTTTTCCAGCAGGTTTTCAGGAAGGGTGTAGCCGAGCGAAATAGTCTTGAACCGGATGAACGACCCGTCCTCGACGTATTTATCGGAAGCCCTGTTGTTGCCGTTGGTGTTGTCATTTCTGATGCCGGGAATGTCCGTATCGGGGTTGGTCACGTAAACATTATTGATATCGGTCGCGGGTTTGGCGGGATCGATCAAAGCGAGTTTCGCGTAGTTGTTCAGCGCCTTGAGGTAGCCAAAACTGGTCCCGGGATATTCGCCGGTCATGCGCATTTGGTTAAACACCTTATTGCCATAATTACCGGTCAGGAAGATGTTCAGGTCAAACTTTTTATAGGAAATCGAGTTGTTAAGTCCGAATTGCAGTTTCGGGATCGGCGATCCGAGGTAGGTTTGGTCCCGCTCATCGATCACTCCGTCGCCATTAATGTCCTTAAATTTAAGGTCGCCATACCAGATACTACCTCCCGCGGCACCAATCGGCAGGGGTGCCCCGTTCTTGGTGGGCAGCGCATGCGTCTCGAAGTCCTCTTTTTTGGCAAAAACGCCATCTTTCTTGTACCCGTAGAACTCGCCGATCGAGTTGCCGACGATGGTCTGGCTGTACGGCCATCCCACGAGCGAGGCGCCATCGGTATTCAGCTTCAACACCTTATTGACGTTCCTTGAAACGGTCAGATCGGTTTTCCAGGTAAGCTCTTTGCCCTGAATATTGGTCGAGCTGATTTTGAAATCGAATCCCTTGTTACTGATCGTACCGACATTCACATATGGAGCATCCAATGCACCTGGCGACCAGCCCACTGCCGTTCCCGAGTAAAATGGCAAAGGAATCTGCATTAAAAGGCCATCCGTTTTTCGGTTGTACAAGTCAACGGAAAAATTAAGCCGCCAGGATAGCAATGCAGCGTCGAGACCGACATTGGCGTATTTGGTTTTTTCCCATTCCACATACGGGTTCCCGATGTTCTCGGTGAGCTGCGATATTCCCGACAAACCGGTGGCCACCGTCGCTAACGTAGATGTATATGCGAAGTCCCTGACGTTCTGGTTATTGGTCAAGCCATACCCTACCCGAAGCTTCAATTCATTGATGTCTTTGA
>DATMSL010000309.1:0-14178 GCA_035565435.1 Dyadobacter sp.
CCGGTAATTTGTTTCTTGCGCACGCAGCTTCCCGCGGGCGTCATCCGCAATGCGTAAATTATTTTGATAAAGATCTAGTCGCACCGATTTCTGGTTGTCATTTAAGTAGTTTCTCAGCACGGTCCGCATCTGGTTTTTCAGTGTTTCGTCCAGTATCGGGAAGCAGATATCGATCCGCCGATGCAGATTCCGGTGTGTCCAATCGCAGGATGTGAGGTAAATCTCATCGTTCCCGCGGTTACCGAAATGGAATATCCGCGTGTTTTCGATGTACCGGTCGACGTGCCTGCTCACCACAATATTGTCACTGATAGAAGGCAGGCCGGAGATCAACCCGCAGCTCTCGCTCACGATCACATGCACGGGCACGCCCGCCTGACCAGCCTGATACAACTTGTCGATCAGGATATGGTCCTGCAACTGGTTGATTTTAATGGTAATGAACGACTTGAGCCCTGCATTGCAATTGGCGATCTCCCGGTCCATCAGGTCGAGCAGCCGCTTTTGGAGATTGAACTGCGTAACCTGCAATGTATTAAATGGCAGATACTTGTACTTCTTAGGCTCGTCCTGTGTGGACAAATACCCGAAAAGCAATTCCAGTTCGTTCGTCAGTTCACGATGCGAGGTAAGCAGTGCATGATCAACGATCTCGCGGCTTGTCAGCCGGTAGAAACCGCCGGTCCCCAGGAATGCGTAGCGCTCCCACCCTTTCTGAACCTTGCGCTTCACCAATGCCATTTTAGCATGCACTTTCAGTCCCGGCACACTCAGCAGGATCTTCACTCCCGCATCGCGCATCTTCTTAGACCATTGCAGGTTTTCCTGGATATCCAGTTTGGTATTCAGCTCCACATACGTCGTAACACGCTTCCCGTTTTTGGAAGCACTAATCAACGAATTCAATATAAATGAGTTAGGACTGATCTTATACAACGAAACATGGATCTCACGCACGTGCGGATCCACAGCTGCCTCGTTGAAGAACCGTACAATCGGTTCATAGGACTGGTAGGGCAAATGAAGCATTTGATCAGCCCGCTGAATGGCCTCGAAAACCGATTTCGTTTCCTCGAACTCAGGGTTCTGAACCGGCCGCTGGTATGGATAGTCAAGCCGCCGGGATAGTACCGGAAATTTGGCCAGGTCCTGCATGAACAGGTAGTCACCGCGTTCGTGGAAGTCATTCATCGGGATCGCCACCTTTCCTACCAGGTATTCCCTAACATACAGCGGCATTCCGGACTCGTAGAAATATTGGGACGGCTGCACAAAATTCCGCTTTTCAAGCTGCTTCAGAATGCGTTGCGCGACCTGCATCGGGTATTCATCCTCGATCGTCAACTCGGTTTCCCGTTCGACTCTCAATGCATAGCTTTCCAGAATATTATAGCCGGGAAACAGCACCGGGAGGCTTTCACGGATCACATCCTCCAAAAACGCCACGTGGCGCTTCCCCTCCCACTCCGGCAATTCCAGAAAACGGCCGTAGGGTTCCGCAGGCACGTTCACCGACGCGTACCAATCTTCCTCGGCATCTTCCTTATGCTGCATCCGCACGATCAGATACAGTTGCTTGGATTCGAACGCCGGCGTTTTGAGCGTGCGACGGCTGTCCAGAAAGACCGGCTGCAAATAGCGAAACAGCTTATCGAGAAAAAAACGCCTCACAAATGCGGCATGTTCGGGCACAAATGCCTCGCGGTAATACAAATGCACGCCCTGTTCGAGCAGCGCAGGCAGAATACCGGAAATCAAAATGTCGTTGAACTCACGGAGCTGGTTTTCAACCGTTTCGTAAACGTGTTCGAGTAATGACTCTGGGAAAATATTCAGTTTGGAACGGATGTCGTTGCTGACCTCCCCCATTGCGAGCAGGTTTGGGATGCGTACCCGGTAGAATTCCTTCGTCTGGTAGGCATAGATACCCAAAAATCGCAACCGCTCCCTTACCGGTACCGTTTCGTCATTTGCTTCCAGCAGCAACCTGTAATTGTTCGAAAGCCAGCTGAGATTGGTATCAAAGTAAGGATAGGCAACGTCGATCATTGAGTGTGGCGTAAAAGATCCAAAATTTGGTACAATATAAATACATTTGGCGGGTAAGGGTATAACTTTGCGATACAAAAAGCAACGTTGTCAGGTAAGTTTACGAAGCTATATCCTCATTTAAATTATCATTAAATCACTATGCGTTATCAATTATTAGGCCGCTCGGGTTTACGGATATCGGAAGTTTGCCTTGGGGCCATGACGTTCGGAAAAGACTGGGGCTGGGGAGCGGACAAGCATGAAAGCTTCAAGATCTTCGAGGCCTTCGCCAACGCAGGCGGCAATTTCATCGACACCGCGAACCGGTATACCGAGGGCACCTCGGAAAAATATGTGGGCGAATTCATCGAAAGCGACCGCGACCATTGGGTATTGGCTACCAAATTCACGCTCAAAGACCGTAACGACGACCTGAATTTTGCCGGTAACCACCGCAAAAATATGATGCGCTCGGTAACATCAAGCCTCAAGCGCCTCAATACCGAATACATTGATCTTCTGTGGGTACACATGTGGGACAACACCACACCTGCCGAAGAAGTGATGCGTGGCCTAGACGATCTTGTCACCCGCGGATTGGTGCACTACATCGGTATTTCCGATACACCGGCGTGGATTGTCTCGCAAGCCAACACCATTGCCGATTTTCGAGGCTGGAATGCATTTGCAGCCATTCAATTCGAATACTCGCTCCTGCAACGCACACCTGAGCGCGACTTGCTGCCCATGGCGAAGGCCCTGGACCTGGCAGTAACCCCCTGGGGAGCGATCGGCGGCGGCGCATTGACGGGCAAGTACCTGAGAGGTGAAACCGGACGTGTACCAGACCACAGCACCCGTAGAAGCGAGCACAGCAGCCTGATTGCGCAAACGGTTGTGGACGTTGCCGCAGAACTTGGCGTAACCCCCGCACAAGTGGCGATCAACTGGACGCGCCACCGCGACCAGGTCATGATCCCGATCATCGGCGCTTCCAAAGAGAGCCAGCTCGTAGATTCACTCGGTTGCTTAGATTTCCGCCTACCGGAAGAAGCCCTGCAAAAACTACATGAGGTAAGTAAAATTGAACTGGGCTTCCCACACGAATTCCTGAAATCCGACGGAGTAAAAGAAGAAGCATTTGGCGGACTGTACGAAAGCCTTGATAATCATCGGGGGTAGGAAGGCTATAAGCGGCTATAGGCTATAAGCAGTAAGCTATAAGCGGTATATGACTTGCATATAGAGCCTACGGCTTATAGCCTATCGCTTAAAGCCTACTTCCCCCACCGCTCCGGCGCAACTCGCCAGGCCGCCAGGCTTTCGAGTTGCGCTTCGTTAACGTAATTATGCTCCAATGCGACCTCGATCAAGGCGTTGTAATTGCTGATGGTATCGAGCTGTACGTTTTTCGCGGTGAAGTTGTCGGTTGCAACCTGGAAACCATAGGTAAATATCGCTACCATTCCCGCTACCTCAATACCAGCTTCGCGGAGTGCGTCAACGGTTTTCAGAGAGCTTCCGCCCGTCGAGATCAGGTCTTCGATGATCACCACCGACTGCCCTTTTTCCAATCTACCTTCGATCTGGTTACCCATTCCGTGTTTTTTCGGCTCGGGGCGTACGTACGCAAACGGTAATTCGAGCAGATCAGCTACCAATGCACCCTGCGCAATACCGCCGGTCGCAACGCCTACTACTGCCTGAGCATTAGGGTATTTCGCACGAATCAGCTCAGCCAGCGCCTTTTTGATGAAAGTGCGGGTATCAGGGTACGACAATGCCACGCGGTTGTCACAATAAATCGGTGAAAACCAGCCTGAGCTCCATTGGAACGGCTTTTCGGGACTGAGTTTGATGGCCTGTGCTTCCAAAAGCAGCTCGGCGATTCGTTTGGTAATATCCAGATCGTTCGACATTATTAATCTTCGGATTCTTCCTGTTTATTATGGTTGGTTACTAAAAGCTTATCTATCCGGCTGCGGTCCATATCGATGACCTCGAATTCAAAATGCCTCCAATTGAACTTTTCGCCGGTTTGAGGAATGTTTTCCAGGATGTGCAGTACAAAACCGCCGAGCGTATTAAAGCCCACCAGCTCCCGGCGCTCACTTTCCTGGATATTGATATTGAAATACTGAATGAAATCATCGAAAGGCAACTGCGCGTCGATCAGGTAGCTACCGTCCTCACGCTTCACGATTTCGGAGGCCTCTTCGATGTCCTCGGAAATGTCGCCGACCAATGCGTCCATAATATCGTGCATGGTCACCACGCCGAGCGTACCTCCGTATTCGTCGACGATGATTCCGTAGTACACACGCTGTTCCTTGAATTTTTCGAGCGCCTGATAAGCGCGGTTGCTTTCCGGCAGGTAAACCGGATCGCGCATAATGGTATTCAAATGCGCCATTTGTACTTCGAGATCGGTAGCGATCAGATCTTTAACATACACCAACCCCACTACATCGTCGACATTACCGCGGCAAACAGGGTAGATAGAATGCCGGGCGTCGAGTATCTTCGCCTTGTTTTCCTCGACAGTATCTTCCAGGTCGAGCCAGACGATCTCCTGCCGGTTGGTCATCAGCGAAGTCACCTTGCGGTCGCCGAGCTGGAATACATTATGCACGATCTCCTGCTCGATTTCTTCAAAAACGCCGCCCGAAGTACCTTCCTGGATCAGGCTTTTGATTTCTTCCTCGGTTACCGCATTCTCACTTTGTTTAATATTCAAAACCCGGATAATCAAATCACTCGAAAAACCAAGCAATGCAATAAACGGGGCCGTCACTTTCGACAGCAGGTTCATCGGCGTGGCCATTACCTTTGAAATAGCCTCCGGGTTGGACATTCCTATCCGTTTAGGCACCAGCTCACCCAGCACAAGCGACAAATAGGTAATCACCACCAGTACTGTACCCACGGCGAGCGAATGCGCGTAAGGCACCAGCGCAGGTACGCGGGAAATTATTTGCTCAAAATCGGCGGTAATATTGTCGCCACTGTACATACCGGTCAGCAAACCGATGAGCGTAATGCCGATCTGAACGGTGGAAAGAAATTTGGTAGGTGAATTCGCGAGGTTTAATGCTGCTTTCGCGCTCGAATCGCCATTCTTGGCTGCTGCTTCCAGTCGCGATTTTCGGGAAGAAACCAGTGCTATCTCAGACATGGAAAAAAGGCCATTGAGCAGCACCAGCAGTAGAATTATAAGGAGTTCCAAGAACTGTTTAGTTGTTACAAATACAAATTTATCAATAATAATCTCTGCCTAAACTAAACTCTTTACTTAATTTTGCGATCCATTCACGTACCCATTCCAAAATGATCATTTTTTTCGACGACCGTCCAGTCAGAATTGTACGGACCAATCAGTTGTCTGCCGCCGAAACATCGCGTTTTGAACATATCGTAGATCTCAGGCTGGAAAAGTTGCAGAGAAGCATGCTGACAGGTCACGTCCTGTTCCTGAATTCCACTACTACCAGCGCGATTCAGGTGATCCAGATGCTCGAAAAGGAATTTCCGAAAGACATGCTTTCGATCACGATGGCTACCCGTGAAAAATCGGAGGTTGAGGACAAAATCAAGGCACAGTACAAGGTGATCAAGGCCGCAGGCGGCGTGGTGGTGAAAGATGGCAAATGGCTCTTCATGTACCGCCGCAAAATGTGGGATTTACCGAAAGGCAAGCTCGACAAAGGCGAAAATTCCAAAGTGGCCGCTATCCGCGAAATCGAAGAGGAAACCGGTGTAAAAGCCTTGATCCGCGACAAAATATGTACTACCTGGCATACCTACACGCTGAATAACAGCCGCATCCTGAAACGCACGAAATGGTACCTGCTCGATTGTCTCGACGATTCTCAAATGAGCCCGCAAGCCGAAGAGCAGATCGAGAAGCTGGATTGGTACGAGCCTTCGGATGTAAAACCGTTGCTCATACAATCATACAGCTCGATCCGCTACGTGGTCGACAGCCTGAATAAGATCCACAACCTGAAAGAATCCTGAAACCGCGCTCAGGGCACTCAGATGTTCTGCTCAGCCTTTTTCAGTTCGGATAATGAATAGGGAAGAAAATTGTCCACGGCCTGTCCGTAGCGGTGCAGGTCGCGGATAATGCTCGAACTGATCGGTGCCAGACTGGGCGATGTGATCAGAAAGACGGTCTCGATCTCTTCGTATAAATACCGGTTAACCTGTGAAATGCCGTTCTCATATTCAAAATCGGTCGTGTTCCGCAGTCCCCTCAACAGAAACCTCGCGCCCAGCTCCCGGGCAGTATGGGCCGTCAGGTCGTCGTAGGTAATCACTTTCACATTCGGTTCAGAAGAGAACGTCTTTTCGATCATCTCCTTCATCACTTCCAGCGGGAAATAACGCTTTTTGGTAGCATTGTTACCGATCCCGATCACTACCTGATCAAACAGCCGCAGCCCACGCAGGACAATATCCTCGTGACCCTTGGTAAAAGGGTCGAACGAGCCCGGAAATAATGCGATACGAGTCATAGGAGGAATTTTAGGAGGAAATGAGATAAGTGTTGAACAATCCGAAATACCGGTGACCGGGCACTTCGGCACATTGCGGGCTGTATTTCAGCGTTGTCGGCCGGGTGCCCATGTGCAAATTCGGAAAAAACCTTGAAAGCTCCTGATACGATTCCGACGCCGGAGCAATTTCTCCGTAGCAAAGCACCTTGATTTCCTCCGGCAGGATATTCAGCTGGCTCAATGTGAACAAGATAATGTAAGCAAGCTCCTGAACCTGAGCATATTTAAAGCGGTTGCAAAGCAGCAGCTGCTGGCTTTCGCTGACCACCAGCGTGAAATGATCCTTTTCAAAATACAACGACATCATCCGCATTTCCTGGTGCTCCACATGGTTTACCAGTGACCCGATCGCCAGTGCGCTGGTAAGGTGATAGAACGTGACCGTCGACGAGCTGAAATGATTCACCACCCAGTCATACCAAAGCTCCTGAATACTGAAAACATTCTGTGCGTGCACAAGCGGCAGATCGTGCCAAAGCACTTTTTCATGCTTCGAAACCGGGTTACCCAGGGCAAAAGAAAGGTATTCGTAGGCCGATTCGGGTTGGAACAAAACGTTGGGCACAAGCGTGAATGCATGTGAGTTCACCGTCACCCGGACATTATTCCAGTTATTGGACGACCAAGACAGGTGCCCGCTGAAAATACGTTTCAGCCGCTCGAAAATCTCCGTAGGCGTAAGTGCATTCTCAAAGAAATAGTCTTCCAGCCAGATGCATTCCATATTCTCATCCCTCACGATGCAAAAGCGGATACGCCGCTCGTCCAGCTCAACGCAGAGCGTACAAAGCGGAATACTGGCTGCATCGAAGGAATTATCTCCTACCAACAGCGTCGGAATAACTTCTATTAACTGGTTTTCAGAATTTGCCACGTCGTCGGGTGGTGTTGTTTAATGTATATGCCGGCGTCAGTTTCCGGAGATGTACTTGTTGAGTTTAAAAATTCCTGCCAGCGAACCGGCCATATTCAGCACGCGGTGCCGCTGTTCTGGCTGAAATGCGGTGATTTCTTCCCAGGCCAAAAAACGGACATCCCGGATAATCTGCCCGTCGGCTGCCAGTTCCGGGTCAAAGCCCGACATCAGATTCCCCTCAAAGGATTTGATTTCAAAAAACAGCTCCACTGCATGCAGCGGCTCTCCGATATACTCATTGACAAACAGCAACTCTCCTATCACGACATCCAGGCCGGTTTCTTCCCGGAATTCGCGAACCAGTGCGTGCTCCGCCGTTTCGCCGAAGTAGACCCCGCCGCCGGGAGGCGACCAGAATACGCCGTCGGGTCCGTAAAGCGCCTGGTTCACAAGCAAAATATGGCCCTCGTGCACGCAGATACCGCACACGCGCACACGCACGGAGCCTCCGTAAATAGTCCCTATGTCTGCATTTAGTGCTTGCAAAACCTGTTTTTTGAATGGGCAAAGATAACCATCCGACCAAAATAGGCAAGACATAATTCTACCTCCCCGTTTCCGGCAGGTCGGCTACGGGTGGTCAAATGGCAATTCTGCCTGAAAACGAAAGAGGGATCAGGAGTACGGACTTCCGGAAATATAGCTTTCGAGCGTATTAATATGCTCTTTCTGCTCATGTATAATCGCGGATACGATGTCGTTGATCGAAATGATGCCTACCAGCTGGCCGTCGCGGTTGACCGGCAAGTGGCGAATGTGCTTGTCCGACATGATCTGCATACATTCCTCGATCTTCTCGTCAGTCTCCACGGTAATCACCTTGCTGGTCATTACATCGCGGATCAGCGTGTCCCTCGAACCGCGCCCTTGGAGTATGACTTTACGTGCATAGTCGCGCTCGGAAAAGATGCCGATCAATTCATTATCTTCAAGTACCAAAACTGCCCCAATGTTCTTCTCGGCCATGACTTCCAGAGCCTCAAACACTGTGTTGTCCTGCGTAACCGACCAAATCGCATTGACAGGCTTGTTGCCCATTACATGTTGTACCAGCATAGATGTTTAGGTTTGGGATTTTCAGATAAGGGAGTCTAATATATGGATTTGACCTAATAAAGTCCAATAAAATATGAGTATTATTTTGTTAAAAAATCGGTTTTTTATAATCGAAATCCTTGCGTTAGATTCGTTCCATGGACACCGACAAACTTTTGCCTTCCCAGTTACTGCGCAGACAATTCCCTTTCAGGCCCACCGACGGTCAGCTTCGTTTCTTCGAGAAGACCAATGATTTTCTGATTGAAGAAAAGGGACTTGAACGTTACAGGGACTGTTTTTTGCTCAAAGGTTACGCGGGAACAGGTAAAACCACGATCATCAGTACGCTCATTAAGGTGTTGAAAAACTTCGGCTATAAGTCGGTACTCCTGGCGCCCACGGGCCGGGCGGCAAAGGTAATGTCCGGCTACTCCGAAAAGATCGCGCTTACGATCCATAAGAAGATCTACAAGCAGACAGCAGATGCGTTTTCAGGTACTCTGAGCTTTCAGCGGCAGAAAAATTACCACGACAATACCCTGTTCATCGTCGATGAAGCTTCGATGATCACCGACGATGCCGATTTCGGGAGCCGCAGCCTGCTGGCCGACCTGGTTGAATTTGTATTTGAAAACCCGGGCAACAAGCTGATGCTCGTCGGCGATACTGCACAGCTGCCTCCCGTCGGAAAGGAACTGAGCCCCGCATTGGATGGCGATTACCTGGAAAGGACATTCTATATGTCTGTTTTTCAGGAAGAATTAAAGGAGGTCATGCGCCAGGATGAGCAATCCGGCATTCTTTTCAATGCTACCCAGTTGCGCAACCAACTCAGTGCAGAGGCGGCCGATATTCACATTACGACCCGCTCCTATCGCGATGTTTTCAAAATGACGGGCGAAAAACTGGAAGAGGGCCTGCGATATGCTTACGATAAATATGGTACTGAGAACTCGATTATTCTGACGCGCTCCAATAAAGCGGCTGTTCAGTACAATGAATATATCCGGCGTGTCATTAATTTCTCGGAAGATGAGCTCGATGCCGGCGACCGGCTGATGGTCGTGCGGAACAATTACAATATCCTCGATGAAGACTCTCCCGCCGGTTTCATCGCCAACGGCGACTTTGTAGAGCTACTGAAAATCCGTAAAACCCAGGAGATGCACGGCTTCCGGTTCGCCGACGTGACATTGAGATTAACTGACTACGAAAAGCAGCCTGAATTCGACGCGAAGATTTTTCTCGACACTTTGCATTCACCGTCGGCATCGATGTCCGCGGAAGACAATAAGAAACTCTACGAGAGCGTCCAGCAAGATTATTTTTATATCAAATCCAAAAAAGACCGCGTCGAAGCGTTGCGAAAAGATCCGTATCTGAATGCATTGCAGGTAAAGTTCGCCTACGCGCTCACGTGTCACAAGGCGCAAGGCGGCCAGTGGAGTGCGGTATTTATCGACCAGGGCTATTTACCCGAGGAGCAAATTAATACCGAATTTGTCAGGTGGCTTTATACAGCCATTACCCGCGCCACCGACGAGGTTTTCCTGATGAATTTCCACCAGCAATTTTTCAAATAGCCACTATCAGGCAGGCACCGAAGCGCGTTGCAGGCGGTCGTTAATCGCCAGCCCCAATCCGCTGGAAGGCACCAGTTCGGCTTTGATTTCCGAAACGGGTAATGCATCCAGCTCCCGCAAGTACGCGAAAAGGTTATGCGCAGCCTCCTTCAAATCGCGGCCCGGACTGAGCAGGCGCTGGTATTTCCGGTCGGCCCCTTCCAGGTATTTATCAAACATAAGGTACCCTGTTTCCGCATTGCCCGGCACAATCTCATCCCTTCGGTACAAATGTAAGGGCTTTCGGGGTGCATAATGGCTTTTCAGCATGCCGGGCGCCTTGGGATCGGAAGTGGAATGCGGCATCAGTACCACCGGCCCTATCAGCGATTCGATTTCGTTGATATCAAGCCCACCCAACCGGTATACGATCGCTTCGTCACTCTCAAAACCCAGTATCGTCGACTCGATGCCCACCTCGCATTCGCCGCCGTCGAGGATGTAAGGAATCCGGTCGCCGAGCTGCTGCGCCACATGTTCAGGTTTGGTCGGGCTGATGTAGCCGAAGGGATTCGCGCTCGGCGCTGCGAGCGGGAAGCTGAGCTGGCTAAGCAGTTCGAGTGTGAGCGGGTGATTGGGAACCCGCACCGCCACTGTATCGAGCCCGGAGGTAACCAGGTCGGGGACAATGTCTTTCTTAGGTAACAACAAAGTCAGCGGTCCCGGCCAGAAGCGGCCGGCCAGCACCTGCGCCTTTTCAGGGATGTCCGACACGTAAATAGCCGCTTTTTCGATGGAATCAGTATGGATAATGAGCGGGTCGAACGCGGGCCGGTTCTTTGCTTCGAAAATAGAAAGTACCGCTTTTTCGTTCAATGCATTGCCCGCCAGCCCGTAAACGGTTTCGGTAGGAATGGCTACTAATTCGCCTTTTATCAGAAATTCTTTTGCGACGCGAAGGTCGCTGCCGGTAACTGCCAAAATATAATTCTGTTTTTAAAATACAAAAATACGGCGGCGCGGAAGAAATCCGAATATCCGCATTTAGATTGTTTTTAAATAACCCTGGAATGTCGGAAACTTGGCGCTGCGTTACCTGATACGTGTTTATATTTATTGGTTAAATAGTACTATCTAAACAACCCTTTACTATGTTTCAAATCAAAGAACAACCTACTGTTTTCGACGTCGCGATCATCGGCTCGGGCGCGGGAGGCGGAATGGCAGCTTATCAACTTGCCAAAGCAGGTGCCAAGGTGGCTCTTTTGGAAGCAGGTGGATATTTCGACCCTGCCGATCCAAAATACATTACCCAGCTGAAATGGCCTTACGAATCGCCACGCCGTGGTGCAAGTACCCACCGCCCTTTCGGTGATTTCGATGCAGCATGGGGTGGATGGGAAATCGAGGGAGAACCCTATACACACAAAAACGGAACGCAATTCGACTGGTTCAGATCCCGCATGCTCGGAGGTCGTACTAACCACTGGGGACGTATTTCCCTGCGTTTCGGCCCAAAAGATTTCAAACGCAAGAGCATCGACGGCCTTGGAGACGACTGGCCGATCAGCTACGACGATGTAAAACCTTATTATGATCAGGTGGACAAGCTGATCGGCGTTTTCGGAACCGTAGAAGGCCTTGACAACGAACCGGACGGCATCTTCCTTCCTCCGCCGAAGCCACGTCTCCACGAGCTTTTCCTTAAACAGGCAGGTAAAAAGGCCAATATTCCGGTAATCCCGTCACGTCTGTCGATCCTTACCAAACCGATCAACGACCAGCGCGGTGTTTGTTTTTATTGCAGCCAATGCTCGCGCGCGTGCCAGGCGTATGCGGATTTCTCTTCATCGTCGGTACTGTGTATTCCTGCGATCAAAACCGGTAACGTAACCTTGATCAACAATGCGATGTGCCGCGAAGTATTGACCGACCCTTCAACTGGGCTGGCAACCGGCGTTTCGTACATTGACCGGGAAAAACTGACCGAGCACACCGTTAAAGCGAAAGTGGTGGTACTCGCTGCTTCGGCCGCGGAATCTTCACGCTTGTTGCTGAACTCGAAATCGGCCCGTCACCAGAATGGTCTGGCGAATTCCAGCGGCGTGGTAGGCCGTTACCTCCACGATTCAACGGGTGCTTCACGCGGCGCATTCCTGCCCCACCTGATGGATCGCAAGCGTTACAACGAGGACGGCGTAGGCGGTATGCACGTGTACACCCCGTGGTGGCTCGACAACAAAAAACTCGACTTCCCGCGTGGTTACCACATCGAGTACGGCGGCGGTATGGGTATGCCTAGCTACGGGTTCGGCTCGGGAATCGAGAATTTGAATGGTAAATACCCTACCAAAGCGGGTGTTACCAAAGAAGCGGGCGGCTACGGAGCATCGCTGAAAGAGGATTACCGTCGCTTCTACGGTGCCAATATCGGTATGGCAGGTCGCGGCGAAGCGGTGCCCGACTATAACAACTACTGTGAAATCGACCCGAATGTGGTGGATAAATTCGGTATCCCTGTATTGCGCTTCCACTACAAATGGTCTGACTACGAGATCAAACAGGCGAAGCACATGCATGATACTTTCGAGGAGATCATCCATGCATTGGGCGGTGTAGCAAACGGTACCAAGCCGGGCGCGGATACAAATTATGGTCTGGCAGCACCGGGACGTATCATTCACGAAGTCGGAACGGTTCGCATGGGCGACGATCCGAAAACGTCCGCACTGAACAAGTTCTCGCAGGCGCACGACGCCAAAAACGTGTTTGTTGTAGACGGCGGCTCGTTCGTGTCTCAGGCGGACAAAAACCCAACCTGGACTATCCTGGCGCTCTCTATGCGCGCTTCCGAGTACATTATCAATCAGGTTAAACAGAAAAATATCTAACATTTGAACCCTGTTCAAATCATAAGCATATGAAACGCAGAGATTCATTAAAGTCATTGACCCTGAGCTCGCTGGGGATAGCTGCATTGAGCCCTCAGGTGGCCCTTGCCGAACAGCGGGACCTCGAAACACAGACCCCGCCGGAAACCCCGCTTAAAATTCCGGGAGGACGTACTAAAGAAGAAGCGATCCGCGATGCTAAACTGGCCAAAGAGAAATTCCTGACCGCGGCGGAACTGGCTACTATCAAGGTTTTGGTGGATATTATCATCCCCGCCGACGCAACTTCTGCCAGCGCATCGCAGGCGGGTGTGGTGGAATTTATCGACTTCATTGTAAAGGACATGCCCCAGCATCAGACGCCGTTGCGCGGTGGTTTGCGATGGCTGGAAAGAGAGTCGATCAACCGCTTCGGCAAAGGATTTACGTTAGCTACCAAAGCGCAGCAAATCCAAATCGTAGACGATATCGCATACCCTCAGAAAGCGAAGCCTATTCACAGCCAGGGTGTTGCATTCTTCAATTTGATGCGCAACCTGACGGCTTCCGGTTTCTACACTTCCAAAATCGGTATTGCCGACCTGGGTTACAAAGGCAACACGCCGAATGTATGGGAAGGTGTTCCCGCCGATGTGTTGAAGCAATATGGTTTGAGCTACGATTAAACTTTTTGCTTTCATGCGAAAACGACAGCCCCGCCTCTGCCTGAGGTGGGGCTTTTTTTGTAAACAGGGCGGCACAAAATGCTTTGAGCACTGGAAATGAGATGATATCTTTGAAACAATTAGCATAGCTAATAAAAGAATTCACTCAACGTTTAAACACTTTCAAATATGAAGAAGATTTACCTGCTAATTTCATTTTGCTTTTTTCCTCAATTCCTTAATGCACAAAGCTGCGACGCACCAGAGTTCACAAGCCAGCAGCAACTTGATAACTTCAAAATTCAAAATCCTGGATGCAAAACAATTTTGGGAAGTGTGTCTATCACAGGGGCCGACATTACAAATTTGAACGGTCTCTCCAATATTACCCGTGTTATCGGCGATGTAACGATAATTAACAATGCAACGCTTTCAAATATGACCGGGTTGGAATCACTGACGGACATAAACGGTCGTCTAACGATCAACAACAACCCCGCCATGTCAAATGTAAACGGACTCGGTGCCCTCACCAAC
>DATMSL010000310.1:0-4540 GCA_035565435.1 Dyadobacter sp.
ATAATATCCAGGTAATATAAAATGAGAAAATTTGTATCATGGGAGATACAACTCACTTTCGGACTATCATCATTTCTGACGTTCACCTCGGAGCAGGAGGATCGAAAGCAGAAGAGGTCACCAATTTCCTGAAAAGCTACACGTGCAAAAAGCTTATCCTGAATGGCGACATTATCGACGCGTGGCAACTGAAAAAGTATGGCGTGTGGAAACGCAAGCATACACTGTTTTTCAAACGCGTGCTGAAAATGATAGAGGACAACAAAACGAAAGTGATCTACATACGCGGTAACCACGACGACTTCCTCGACCAAATCATCCCATTGCGCCTCGGCAAGCATTTCCAGATTCGCAAAGATTACGTGCTAACATCCGGCGCGCAACGGTTCTATGTGACCCACGGCGACGTTTTCGACTCTATCACTACCCATTTAAAATGGCTGGCTTACCTGGGCGATATCGGTTATACGTTCCTGCTTTGGGTTAATAAATTTTACAATAAATATCGTGCATGGCGCGGTCTCTCCTATTACTCTTTATCGCAACGTGTAAAACAGTCGGTGAAAATGGCTGTGAATTACATGACCGACTTTGAAGAGAAGCTCACCGAACTCGCCCGCTCGCGTAATTGCGACGGCGTGATCTGCGGGCATATTCATCACCCGGCGATCCGCGAGATCGATGGCATCAAATACATGAATTCCGGCGACTGGGTTGAGACCCTGAGTGCGCTGGTAGAAGATTTCGACGGGAATTGGAGTCTGCTCTACTACGACCAGCAGGAAATCATCGAAAAGCCTGTAAAAAAAACGAGTACCAACAAAGTCGTTGAGAACTTCCCCGGCATCGAGAAGCAGGTGGCGTTCACCAGTTTTCTGACGGGGCGGAATCAGCGCTATCTATAATCATGAGAATCCTTTTTCTGGTTCAAGGAGAGGGCCGGGGGCATTTGACGCAAGCCATTTCGCTCGGCCAGATCCTGCGTAGCGCAGGACACAAGGTAGTGGGTGCGATGGTGGGGACATCTCCGGGCCGGAATATTCCGTCATTTTTCCAGGAACAGATCTTCGCTCCGGTGCATCATTTTGCCGCACCCAATATTATTTACAAGGCACAAGGAGGCGGCATGAATGTGGGCAGGACGATCGCGACCCATCTCGCGCATTTATCGAAATACCTCAAAAGCTTGCATCGCATCCACGAAACGGTGAAGCAGATCAATCCCGACCTGATTGTGAGTTTTTACGATACTTACGGTGGGCTTTACAATATGATTTATCGCTCGGGTATACCGATGGTTTGCATTGCGCATCAATACCTTTTGCTTCACCCGAAGTTTATTTTTCCTGAAAACAGCCTGGTCAACCAGTTTCTGATCAACCTCAACTCTAAATCGACCTCCTGGCTTTCTGCGAACCGGCTTGCATTGTCATTCCGCGAAATGCCCTCGGCGCCCGAGTTGAAAATCACGGTAGTACCGCCGTTACTCCGTAAGGAAGTTACCCGGCTCACTCCGCAAAATGGCTCATTCATACTCGTTTACATGACCCATCACAGCCTGAGTTCTCAGGTGATCGACTGGCACCGAAAACACCCGGATGTACAGTTGCATTGTTTCTGGGACAATGCGGATGCGTCGGAAGAGTTTGTTTTTGACAATACACTTACTTTCCACCAGATCAACAGCGAAAAATACCTGCGGATGCTCGCGACCTGCCGCGCATTGGTAACGACAGCCGGTTTCGAATCGGTTTGTGAGGCGATGTACCTGGGTAAACCCGTGATGATGGTGCCGGTACCGAACCATTTCGAACAGGAATGCAATGCGATTGACGGCGTGATATCCGGCGCCGGGGTAATGTCCAAGTCGTTTGACCTGTCGGTGATTTTTGATTATTTGCCGAAACACATCGACCAATCGGAGAAATTCAGGGATTGGTATAACCGCGGGCAGCAGATGTTTGTGCGGGAAATCGCGGAATTCGAAAAATCAATCCATATCAGGCGGAAAATACAATCGGAAATCTGACATTTCCCGCCTGAACTGCGCTTACTTCTCTTTTTTGAACACCAGCTGTTCGGGGTTTTGATCAAATTTAAGGATCAGCTTATTCGATTGTACGTGATAGCTTCCTTTACCGCCCGTTGAATCCGACGGCAGCCAGGCTTTGCCGCTCCATTCCGGCTCAGCCACCTTACTTCCGCCAAAGCTGGTAATTTTGAAAGTGCAACTCGGGCCGAGCGTATACGCCCCCTGGATAGTATTCACATATGTGTGTCCCGAAATTGTTCCGCTCTTCTTATCATCAGCAAAACTGAAAATCACACTTTTCCCACTGGTTTCTGGATCCGTATCCACTGCACCCGTTGCGGTGTTCTGGAAGTAGTCCAGACGCCAGGTGCCAGCCAGCGAAGCGATTTCTGAACATGGCGGCATAGCGCAACAATCCTTGCCATGTCCGCATTCAAATGACGTCAATGCAAGAAAAATGAAGCAAACAAACAAATACGCGACCCTTTTCATAGCTGATATATTTAAAAACTGATCCCTAGCCGCAGCGCGAGCCTGTTGTAGACTCGATCTTCGAACCGCTCCTTTTGGTCCCACAACGGGGATTTGGTGACGTGTGCTTCTTGTCTCTTATAGGTCAATGCGAGCGTAAATGCGGCAGTTCCCGGCTTTCCTACCTTAATGCCCAGACCCGGGTTGATCATCAGCCCGCCCTTTGTATCAAAGCCCTCCGAATCGTCGTGAAACCAGGCAAATGCGTAACCTGCATCGAATGTGCCGAAAAGCTGCACATTCTTCCTCCCTGCCAAATCATACCGCACGCCTCCCGCGATCGGGTTCAGTAATGCGGCTTTATACCAGTCCATTCCGAGCGTTACCCCAGCAGATAACCGCCGGTTCAATTGCAGCCCGTTGAATGTCTGGATTGTAAGGCTCGTCTTACTATCGACCTGCTCCTGGTTGCCTGTATAAGGATTGTCATATTTAACCCTGCCAAACAGCCCGCCAAATTCGGTATGGTTCACGAACCTGAGATTTTTGTCCGTTTGTGCATTCACCGCCGTAGCAGCGAGCAGCAACCATAAGTACGCGATCTCTTTCATATCAAATCGCTTTTCCGACTGGAATTTTACTCAATAACCGCAAATCTTTCGGGTTGGAAGAATCATATTGGTAAAAACCATCTTCCCCGATCAGCAGCAATGTTTTTCCGAGCGAAATCACGTCATACGCGTGCATATCCTTGAAATGAGCCAGCTGGTTTTTGTCCACCGAGAAGCGATCGCTCACATCAAATACTTTTAGTCCATGCTCGCCCTCGCAGAGGAAAAGCGTCGGAAAATCGACACCCAGGCCATGCGGGCTTTCCATCTGGTAGCTTTTGATGAGTTGTGGTGTGGAAGGATTGCTTACATCCACGAGGTCGAGCTGGTTCTGGCCTCCCCCGCACGCGGTACCCGTACGTAACGTCACATAGGCAACACCCTCGTGCACGACCACAGGGTCACACGCGCGACCATGCTGGAACATCGATAACTGCTTGGGCTCAGCGGGATCAATATTGTCGTAGATAAACATGCCCGACGAAGAACCGATGAACAGTTTGTTGTCGTAAGGGAAGATGGTTTCGATGCCCCAGCCGAGGTCTATCGTTTTAAAATCAACCGGTTGCGAAGGTTTGTCGATCTTAAACAAATGCATTTGGCTCTGGCCGACGGCATAAAGAAAATTACGATCGAGGGCGAAACGGGCCATGGAGCCCCCCTGCCCGCTAGTGCTACCCGATGATTGCGGCGAAGCCGACGATGCAGCACTGAGAAACGCCCTGTCGGTCAACAGCCATCCACCCCACCACGATGAGGGCGAAATATTGTCTTCGCAGTTCACCGTCACGGTTTCTGTCACCCACTCGACATTCTGATCAGAAATAGCGCCTATGGTTTCATTCAGTGCCCAACTGCCACCGTCGAAAGTACCTGTTTTAAAAACATTCTTGACCCGGCCTACTTCTTTGGGTGCCGTAGGATCGGCAATGTCGATTGAAACGAGGTCTGAATAGCTATCGGCATAAAGAATATTATCGCGTACCGCTATGTCGCCGTTACCAGGAATATTAATGAATGTTATAAATTTCGGACTGGAAGGATTGCCGTTGTCGATAATGTGAATCCCCTTTTTAATTTCATTAACGTATAAATATTTCCCTTTCACATACATCTTCCCTGGTTGCACCAAACTACGAGGCGATTCCGCTTTGACCTGCGTTCTGAGTTCGAGCAGCGAATACGTAGCGTTATTAAAACGGCGCACAACGCGCGTTTCCTTACATTGATCGTTACACGACCAGCAAAGCCATGCTACGACACATAACAGTAAAAGTTTAGGTTTCATACGGTTAGGTTTTAGAGGCTAGTAAAAATGATATTTCAACTTGGGTAAATGCAGGACAGCATTTTTCTGTAATTGGTTGGAATACAAAACAAAATCGTCCGAAAGCAAGGCCTTCGGACGATAACGCACCCCGAAAAT
>DATMSL010000311.1:0-22784 GCA_035565435.1 Dyadobacter sp.
AAGCCGAATGAAACGGTACTCTATGGTTAGAATCGCGAAATAATGTGGTACGCGTTCGGATTTTGGCCATTTAAACAAACCCTGTTAAAGCCCTTTGCCTATGAAACGACTGATCACTACTCTTAACCTGATCGCCATTTGCTGCTGCGCCGTGTTCGCGGTGCACGCGCAGAACGTCGCGCTATCGAGACTCGACGGGGTCGCCCTCGACGGGGTCGCCCTCGACGGGGCCGCCCCAGGCCCGGTTAGTCCCGACAGTGACTCGCGCCCACGCCAGGCAGTAACCCTGGAATCGAAACTTCGTGAGCTGGAAAAGCAGTTCAATGTGTCCTTTTTGTATAATTCGGGTTATGTCAACGGTAAAACCGTGAAAGAATCCGGTAAGGCTGGCTCGCTGGAACATTCGTTACGTAAAATCCTGGAACCGAATAATCTGGCTTTCAAGAAACTGCGTGATAATTTTTATGTGATTTACATTAAAGATGAATCCACTGAAAAGGCTGGCGACCGGCCGGATGCGGAGCGTAAAACGCCGTTGGAGTCACAGCCAACCGGTCAGTTGCAAGCGACGCAGCCGGTGAATACTCTTGCCTCCTTGTTAAAGGGCGTGGCGGAACGGAAGGTAGCGAACGCCGCGCTGACGGTCTCCGGCGTAGTGGCCGACGCCCTTTCCGGCGAGCCGTTACCCGGCGCCAGTGTGATTGTAAAAGGTTCTGGTGCAGGCACAACCACGAATGGAGAAGGACGGTACGAACTTCCGAATGTGCCTGAGAACGCGACATTGGTCTTTTCATTTATTGGCTACCTGTCGGCTGAGGCACCGGTGGATAACCGCTCAGTGATCGATATGAAACTTTCGACGGATTCAAAGTCGCTTTCGGAGGTCGTCGTGGTAGGATACGGTACCGTTTCCAAAAAGGACGTGACGGGCTCAGTGGCCTCGATAGGAGGAGATGAGATCCGTAATATGCCCGTGCGATCCGCAACAGACGCTTTGCAGGGGAAGGCTGCGGGCGTGATGGTGACGCAGTCGAGCGGAAGCCCGGGCTCCGCGGGGATCGTGCGTATACGGGGGATCGGTTCGATCAACAACTCCAATGAGCCGCTCTACATTGTCGACGGGCTGCCGCAAACAGGTATCGGGTGGTTGAACCCAAATGATATCGAGACGATGGACATTCATAAGGATGCATCCGCGGCTGCCATTTACGGTTCGCGCGCTTCGAATGGTTTGGTGATTATCACTACCAAAAAGGGCTCCAAATCGGAAACAATGAGCGTTTCATTTGATAGTTACTATGGTTTGCAGTCGCCATGGAAGCGTCCGCATATGCTGAATGCAGAGGAATTTATCAATTATAAGAACCGCGCGGCTGAGGCTGTGGGCGTTACCCCGCCGATCTCTCAGGATATGAAAACTCAGGCGCTCAACTTCGTGCGTGCGAACACAGGCACCAATGGTACCGACTGGTGGAAGCAGATTATCCATGAAAATGCGCCGGTGCAGAGCTACAACATAACCGTTTCCGGGGGGAGCAAAAAGGTCGATTTTGCTTCGGCATTGGGCTATATGGACCAGAAAGGGATCGTTCGGGGTTCGGATTACCGCCGCATTTCATGGCGTAATAATGTGAATGCGGATATCAATGAGCGGGTGCGCCTGGGGAGCAATATTGCTGTGGTGTACGAAAGCCGCCGCAATATCGATGAAAACAACCCATACTCCGGGACGATTTTCAGTGCTATGACTGCCGACCCGATCACGCCTGTTTACCGTGATAATCTGCGCGATATTCCATCTTTTTACCAGACCATCATGCAGGGCTACGACGCCAGCAATCCGTTTTCGCGGTACGCAGGGGTATTGTATTCCAACAAGCCAAACCCGGTAGGGCAGATCGAGCGGATGCGGCAGAGTATCTGGGAGGGTATCAGTATGAAAGGTGGTGCGAACCTGGAAGTGAAAATCCTGGAACCGCTTAAATTCCGCAGCAACTTTGGTCTCGATATTCACCGTGGCCTTTCCAAAGGTTTTACCCCGCAATATTACCTCAATGGGTATGATTACGCTACTTACAACACGATCAGCAACTATTCTTCCTGGTCCAATTACTTTGTTTGGGAGAACACACTCGCATTTGACCAGGTTTGGGGACAGCATCGCCTGAATGTGCTCGCGGGTACCTCGGCGGAGCTCACAAAAGGATTGGAGTACGGCGCTTCCAAGCAAGGCGCAGTCAATAATGAGGAGGATATGCGGATTATCAACGCCGCGACGATCAATCCCGGCGCGTCGGGCTACACTTATTCCAATGCATTGAACTCTTATTTCGGGAGGGTAAGCTACTCGTTTGGAGGGAAATATGTGTTGACGGCCAATGTGCGTCGTGACGGGACGTCCCGGTTTGCGAAAGATTACCGCTGGGGTACGTTTCCTTCGGTGTCGGCCGCTTGGAATTTTACCAATGAGGCGTTTTTCAAAGATGCAGGGCTGAAATGGCTTTCAGAAGGTAAGTTACGTGCCAGCTACGGGCAAATCGGTAACCAGAATATCGCGAACGGTGCTTACTTGTCGACCTATGGCAACAACAACCGGTACCTTTTCGGGGATAACAAAACCTGGTACATGGGCGCGGGCCGCGGCAGTATCGGGAATCCAATGCTGCAATGGGAAACGTCCAATCAGACCGATATCGGAGTAGATCTCGCGTTTTTGAATAACAAACTGACCTTCACAGCGGACTATTTCAAAAAAGCAGTAGATAACATGCTGCTCATTGTACCTCTGCCGACGACATTGGGGTACCCTAACTTCCCCTGGTCGAATGCGGGCAAGATGGTGAACAAAGGCTGGGATTTTGCGATCGGGTATGATGATGAAGTGGCTGGTTTCCAATATGGTATCAAAGCTACGCTCTCGACTTTCTCCAATAAGGTAACTACGCTCGGAGGGGGTGAGCCGATTTATTCGACGGCGCATTTGGGCGAAACCATCACTAAAACCGAAGAAGGAATGCCGGTAGGCTACTATTTCGGATGGCAGACGGACGGTATTTTCCAGACGCCCGATGAGGTTAATGCCAGTGCGCAGAAAGGCCTTTCGACAGCCGGGGATATTCGTTTCAAAAACATCAATGGCGATCAGTTGATTAACGCTGACGACCGTACGAAAATCGGTAACCCATGGCCGGACTTTATCTATGGGCTTACTGTGAATGCGGCTTATAGAGGATTTGATATCAGCGCATTTGTGCAGGGTTCACAGGGGAACGATGTAATGAATATCCTTCGCTATGATACCGAATCGGGTACCGGCTGGTACAATGCGCCGAAAGGTTTCCTCGAAAAGGCATGGAATGGTCCGGGTAGTACCAATCAATATTACAAGATCTCGCAGAATGCCGGTTTGAATACGAACGTGTCCCAGTATTTTGTGGAGGATGGCTCATACCTGCGCATGAAGAATATCCAGCTGGGTTACAGCCTACCGGGAGGTTTGCTGCAAAAGGCAAAAATCAAGCAGGTGAGGTTGTATGTGGGTGCGCAAAACCTCTTCACGGTCACTAAATACAGCGGCCTCGATCCCGAAATGGGCTCCGCTGATCCTAAGCTGACAGGGATCGATCAGGGGTATTTCCCGCAGGCGCGTACATGGATGTTTGGTATCAATGCAAAATTCTAAAATATTCACTATGAAAAAGTTGTCAATCATAATGCTCGCGTCGTGCCTGGTGCTGGGTGGGACGTCCTGTTCCGAAGAGTTCCTCGACCGCACGCCTCCGGGCAACCTTACCGACGAAACATTTTACAAATCACCGGATGCTGGATTTAAGTCGCTGGTAACTTGCTACCGGGGTTTTGTGAATAACTTCTGGGGCTACGAGGCGGCACGGGCTGAACTGGGTAATATGGCTACGGACGATGCCGACAAGGGCGGTTCCGATGCCGGCGACCGCCCGTTCGTGACCGACCTAGGTTTTGGGCGCGCACTTTCGTCCAACGAAACGCTTGCGGGCTATTGGACAGCACGTTACAGTGCGATCGGGAACTGTAATGTGGCATTGGAGCGGTTGCCGGACGCCAGCCTGATCGACGCCAGCGGCGCGCCGCTGGATCCGGTTCAAAAGAGCCGTTACCTGGCTGAAATCCGGTTTCTGAGAGCATTTTTCTACTTTGAACTCGCAGAGGTTTTCGGCGGCGTGCCGCTGGTGACGAAAACACTTACGGTCGACGACCGTACCAAACTGAACAGAGCGTCGGCCAAGGAGGTGTTCCAATTCATTGAGGCCGAGCTTACGGCTGCTGCGAATGACCCGGCTATGCTTTCTGCTGCCAAGTTGCAGGCTTCCGAAGTGGGTCGGGCTACCAAAGAGGCTGCCTGGGCATTGTTGGCGAGAGCTTACCTGTTTTTTGCCAAAGATGATCCCGCACTTTTTGGCAAGGCGCGCGATGCCGCGAAAAAGGTGATCGACTCGGGTGCATTTGCTTTGCATCCTCAGTATCAGGAGATTTTCCTGGAAAACGGGTATAAGACGAAGGAAGCGGTGTTTTCCATTATCATGGGCGACGATCCGGCGATTCCGATCTATGGCAGTACCATTAATGTGTACTGCTCGCCGCGTGGAGCAACCGGCGGCTGGGGCTTTGATTTGCCCACGCAAGATCTCGTAAATGAGTTCGAAGAAGGTGATCCGCGGTTGCTGTACACAATTTTGCAATCGGGGGACCAGTTTCCGAAGGCGAATGGTACGAAAGAGGTGCTGGACTTTTCGACCTATCCGAATACCGGTTACCACAGCAGGAAAGTGTATTTGCCTGAGTCACGCCGGGGACAGGGCTGGGGGAACGACGCCTGGACTTACCACCCGATCCGCTATGCCGATGTACTGCTGATGTACGCAGAAGCATTGATCGAGAGCGGAGGAGATAAGAGCGAAGCAGCCGGCTACATTAATCAAGTTCGTAAGCGTGCCTCGGCTTCGTCGCGGAAAGATATCGAAGCGGCATCGAGGGTTTTGAAAGTGGCTGAAAAGCAGTTGCCTGATGTGAAGGCGAGCGACGATCTGCGCAAAGCTGTGCGGCATGAACGCCGCGTGGAGCTGGCCATGGAATACCATCGCTTGTACGATCTGATGCGCTGGAATACGCTCGTCCCGACAATGAAGGCCTACGCAGCCAAACCGTTCTCGAACGGCAAAGGCGGGAATTTTACCGCAGGGAAAAACGAGGTATTCCCGATTCCACAAGTAGAGATCGACCGCTCGGGAGGTTCCATCGTGCAGAATCCGAACTATTAGGTGAATGAGTTAATGAGTTAATGAGTGAATGAGTGAATGAGTCAATGAGCGAATGAAGCAGTCTGAGAATATTCACTCATTCACTCATTCAGTTATTCAAAATTAAATACCACATATCGCTATATTTTATAAATCATTTTATTAAGTTTATTGGGTGAAAAAACTGAAATCTTCCATAGGTCTTTTATTTGCCGGGGGGCTGTGCCTGGCTTCGGTGAGCCGATACGATAAACCAGTTTTCCGGGATGTACCGAATGCAGGCCCGGTTCGTGTGGCCGGCATGTCGGACGGACCGGATTCGAGCCGGTTTACCTATACCAAACTGGTGTCGGGCCTCGATGAGCCGATGGAAATGGCGATCCTGCCGAATTACGATATGGTGGTGGCTGAACGGAAAGGGGCGGTGCGCTATTTCAACAATGCCACCAAAGAGCTTTCGACCATTGCACAGTTCAATGTTTTCAGCGGCATCGAGGACGGGCTGCTCGGCGTGGCAGTCGACCCGGATTTCAAGCATAACAACTGGATTTACTTCTATTATGGTGTTGGCGGTGAGAAGAGCGTCAGTCACCTGGCCCGGTTCGAACTGAAAGGGCGGAATCTGATTCAGGATTCCAAAAAGGTTCTTTTGGAAGTTCCTACCCAGCGTAAGTATTGCTGCCATTCTGCGGGTTACCTTACTTTTTCGGATGGTTTGCTCTATCTCTCGATCGGCGATAATACCAATGCCGAGGAAATTGAAGGACATACGCCCATCGACGAGCGCCCGGGTCGGGAGCTTTCGGACGATCAGGCGGCTACTGCCAACAGCAACGACTATCGGGGGAAAATTCTGCGAATCAAGCCGGAAGCGGACGGTACTTACTCTATTCCGGACGGGAATCTTTTCCCGAAAGACGGTTCGCAAGGCAAGCCCGAAATTTATGCGATGGGTGTGCGGAATCCGTTCCGCATTTCCGTCGACCCGAAGACGAAGTACCTTTATTGGGGCGATGTAGGCCCTGATACCGAGGTGCCTGGTAGCGAGGGGAAAATGAGTTATGACGAGATCAACCAGGCGCGGAAGCCCGGTTTCTTCGGCTATCCCTATTTTTTGGGCGACAATGAAGTATTCCCCGACTATGATTTCGCTACCAAGAAGGAAGGCCCTGGAAAGGACCCGCAAAAGCCGATTAACGATTCACCGCATAACACGGGGATTCGTGAGTTGCCGCCTGCCCAACCTGCATTCATCTGGTACGGGAAAGGCCCGTCAAAGAAATACCCCGAGGTAGGTAAAGGAGGCGCGAGCGCTATGGCCGGTCCGGTGTATTACAGTGATTTATACCCGAATGCGCCCTACAAGCTTCCGGAATATTACAACGGAAAACTTTTCATTTTTGAATGGATACGGAAATGGATCATGGCCGTGACCATGGATGCGAACGGCAACTATGTGAGCATGGAGCCTTTCCTTCCTCAGTTGAAGGTTGTAGCACCGATCGACATGCAGATTGCTCCGGATGGTGCCATTTACCTGCTCGCTTACGGTACCAACTGGTTTGCACGCAATACCGACTCGGGCATCATCCGGGTGGAGTATGCCGAGGGTAACCGCAATCCGATAGCCGCCGTTACGACGGGCAAGACCATTGGGGCCGCACCATTCGCGGCTACGCTTTCTGCCAAAGGCTCGAAGGATTACGATGCCGCCGACAAGCTGACTTATGAATGGAAGATCGGGACGAAAAAGCTGGCGGGCGAGGAGATTAAATACACTTTTACCAAGCCTGGGACTTATAATGTGGTATTGACCGTCTCCGACCAGAACGGCGGAAAGGGAACTGCTACCACCGAGTTCAAGATCGGAAACACGCCGCCGGATGTGAAGATCGAGACGAAGGCGAACCGCAGTTTTTACTGGGATAATGCCCCATTTGATTACAGTATCAAGGTTACGGACAAGGAAGACGGTAATATCCAGCGTACCAAAATTCACGCAGGCTTCAATTACCTGGCTTTCGGAAAGGACCTTGCGGGCGCATTGTCGGGTTCGGAAGGGGAGAATATCCGGTATGCGACGACGGCGAAATTGTACGCTTCGCTGGATTGTAAGGCTTGCCACACGTTGGAAACCAAGTCGATCGGCCCGGCATTGAAGGATATTTCCAAAAAATACACAGGCAATGCAGGCGCTGCGGATATGCTTGCGCGGAAGATTATCACCGGCGGGAGCGGAAACTGGGGCTCATATCCGATGCCCCCTCACGCGGACCTGCCCGAAAAGGACGCGAAAGAAATAGCGGGCTATATTCTTTCATTGGGAAAAAATGCAGAGCAAATGCCGCTTTCCGCTCAGCTGAAACTGACGGAGCACATCGATAAGGGCAATGAAGGTGCTTACGTCTTGCAAGCCTCCTACACCGATAAGGGCGCGAATGGCATCGGCCCGCAAAAGACGGCCAGCCATATTGTGCTGCGCAATCCGCTGGTGCAAATGGAGGATTACCAGGAAGGGAATGTAGGTGTGGTGATCGCGACGCAAAATACCGGTTACGTTTCCTATATCGCCAACATTACCAATGGAAAATATACGAGGTTCAACCAGATTGACCTCACACACATTGGAAATATCCGATTGCGCATTCAGGAGCATGGCGCCGGCGGTACGATCGAGTTGCGCCAGGGAGGGCGTGAAGGTCAGCTACTGGGTAAAGTCGAAGTTCCCGGCGGACGACTGGATGACCTCAAAAACGGCTGGAAAGAAGTACTGTTGCCGGTAAGCGGTGGAAATGGTGTCCATGACCTTTACCTGGTTTTCAGAAACGAAAACGCCAAAGGCCCGCTGTTTCATATCGACTGGATGTATTTCGAAAACGATTTTAATCCCTAACCTTTTAAAATCCAGGACTATTCCTGAACCTAAACCTAACCTTTCATGCAACCCGAAAAGTATATTGACCAGTACCGACACGCACTGCTGAACGACGTAATCCCTTTCTGGATGAAGAATTCTCCCGACCACGAATCGGGAGGTTTTTTTACGTGTCTCGACCGCGAGGGAAAGGTGTTTGATACCGACAAGTTTCTGTGGCTTCAATGCAGGCAGGTATGGTGCTTTGCCATGCTGTATAATCAGGTGGAAGCACGGCAGGAGTGGCTGGACATGGCGCTTTCGGGGGCAGATTTTTTGCAGAAGCATGGGCGGGAGCACGGGCACGGACGAGACGTCCGCGCCGGCGGCGCCAACTGGTATTTTTCGCTGGACCGCCAGGGGAATCCGCTTATGCAGCCGCACAGTATTTTTTCGGACTGCTTTGCTACCATGGCGTTCGGGCAGTTGTACAAGGCTACGGGCAATGAGGAGTTCAAAACCATTGCCACGGACACTTTTTACAACATTTTGAAAAGGCAGGAAAACCCGAAAGGTATTTACAGCAAAGCCGTACCCGGTGCACGGCCGCTGGAAAGTTTCGCCCTGCCGATGATCCTGTGTAACCTGGTACTGGAAATCGAGTCGCTGCTGGAACCGGCATTGGTGAATGAGGTGATCGAACGTGGTATCGACACAGTGATGAACAAGTTTTACAAGCCTGAGCTGGGTGTGATCCTGGAAAATGTCAGCCCGGATGGCTCTTTTTCGGATTCGTTTGAAGGCAGGCTGGTCAATCCCGGCCATGGGCTGGAATCGATGTGGTTTATGATGGACCTTGCCGTACGCACTTCGGACGGGCAGCTGGCGCAGCGGGCGGTGGATATCGCGATTCAGCTCGTTGAATACGGCTGGGACCATGAGCATGGAGGGATCTTCTATTTTATGGATGTAAAGGGCAACCCGCCCCAGCAGCTCGAATGGGACCAGAAGCTCTGGTGGGTACATATGGAAACGCTTATCACGCTCCTGAAAGGCTACCTGCACACGGGCGATGAGCGTTGCGCGCACTGGTTCGAGCGCGTGCACACGTATACGTGGAGCCATTTCCCCGACCCCGAATACGGCGAATGGTTTGGCTACCTCAACCGCCAAGGGGAACCGTTGCTGACATTGAAGGGCGGTAAATGGAAGGGCTGCTTCCATGTGCCGCGCGGATTGTATCAATGTTGGAAAACGCTGGAAGCCATTCAATCAAAAGTATCCTTAAACGTCTGACTATGGCCCAGGTACCAGTTGCTACCACCCAGCCTGCGGGCGTTGCCAACGGGCAGAGTTACGGGCCCGCGCTGGTCACGCTCGCGGTATTGTATTTTATGATGGGGCTTATTACCTGCCTCAACGATACCCTTGTGCCGTTTTTTAAAAGCAGTTTTCAACTGAACTACACGCAATCGGCGCTGGTACAGTTTTACTTCTTCGTCACTTATGGCGTAATGTCCATTCCTGCCGGCGTTATCGTCAGTAAATTCGGATTCAAACAGAGTATGGTGGCCGGTTTCGCGATCGCGGCGGTGGGGACGTTCCTGTTTTTCCCGGCGTCATTGATGCACCAGTACTACCTGTTTCTGGCAGCGCTTTTTATACTCGCGATCGGCATTGTGCTCTTGCAGGTGGCCGCAAACCCCTACATTACCTTACTAGGCCCGCCGGAAACCGCTTCTTCGCGGTTCAACCTCATTCAGGCGCTGGGATCGCTGGGTACTACCGTGGCACCGCTGCTGGGTGCATCGTATATTCTTTCGGAGGTCCGCGATGGCATGCAATCCAGCGAGGCCGTGCGGCTCCCGTATCTCTGCATTACCGCTCTGGTGATCGTGATTGCTTTCGTGATTAGCCAGTTGAAATTGCCTTCTCCGGTTTTACAGGCACCTGATAACAGAGAAGGGCAACCGGGAATTTTCGGTTTCCGGAACTTGCGGTTCGGCCTGGCAGCATTGTTCTGCTATGTGGGCGCGGAGGTTTCCATTGGGTCTTTTCTGACAAATTATATTGCCGATACTGCCGGCATTGTAGAGAATGAGGCCGTTACCTACGTCGCGTTGTATTGGGGAAGCATGCTGGTGGGCCGGTTCATAGGAGCCGGTGTGCTGAAAATCGTACGGGCGCCGCTGGTACTCAGCATTTGTGCCATTGCTGCGGTCGTATTGATCGTCGTGTCTGTGACGGGCACCGGTATGTTGGCTGCCTGGACGATGGTAGCCGTTGGCTTATGCAATTCCATTATGTTCGCGACGATCTTTTCATTGTCGGTAGCGGGCCTCGAAGAGCATGCGACCAGAGCTTCCGGCTGGCTGTCCACCGCCATTGTCGGCGGGGCGGTCATATCGTTTTTGCAAGGTGTGCTGATTGATCATTTTAACTGGCAGATTGCTTTTATGCTGCCGCTGTTATGCTACGTTTTCATCCTTTTTTTTGGCCTGAACGGATATAAAACAAAGTAAATATGTCCTTAATTTAGCCGCCCCATTTGTTTTTACGCCCTATGAGCAGACCACTTCGCGTTGCAGCCAACTATAAAACCAAAGATCCTGCGGGGATTATCCTCGGGTATCTGGCCAATCATGGCAGCATGACGTTACCCGAGCTGGGAAAGCGACTGAATATCAGCGTTCCGAAGGTGACGGTGCTGGTGAATGAGCTGCGAAACGAGGGCTTCGTGAGCGATTACGGCAAGGTCGATTCTTCCGGTGGCCGCAAGCCCAATTTGTACGGTGTGGCAGCGGAGGCCGCCTATTTTATCGGGGTGGATGTGAAGCAAAGCCATATCACGATCGGGTTGCTGAATCTGGACAAAACATTGGTCAGAAATTCGGGTAAGATGGACTACGAACTGACGAATACCGTCGAATCGCGGGATACGCTGTGTGGCCTTATCCTCGATTTTATCGGCGGGCTATCTGTTCCTAAGGACCGGATCAAAGGGGTGGGTATCAACCTCTCGGGAAGGGTTAACTACCGTACCGGGCACAGTTACAGTTACTTCCATTTCGACGACCGGCCGCTAAGTGAGATTGTCGAAGAGAAAATAGGCTTCCCGGTATTCCTTGAAAACGATTCGCGGGCGATGGCTTACGGCGAATTTTGTCTGGGAGCTGTTGAAAATGAAAAAGATGTACTTTTCCTCAACCTGGATTACGGCATCGCGGTCGGAATCCTGATGGGTGGTGAGCTGTATTATGGTAAATCGGGTTATGCAGGGGAATTCGGGCATATGCCGGTCTTCAATAATGAATACATTTGCCGGTGTGGCAAAAAAGGCTGCCTGGAAACCGAAGCCGCCGGCTGGGCATTGGAAAGAATGTTCCGCGATAAGGTCCGGGAAGGTTCCTCATCACTCATTACAAATAAAATAGCTGACCCCGACCACATTACGATGGAAGATATCATTGAGGCAGCCATATCCGACGATGTGCTTGCCATTGAGCTTATCGCGCAATTGGGCGACAATATCGGCCGCGGTATCGCTTCCCTGATCAACGTTTTCAACCCTGAACTTGTAATCCTTGGAGGCGGCTTGCTTGCTACGGGCGATTACATTGGTCTGCCCATCAAAACAGCCATTAATAAATACTCCCTGAGCCTGGTTAATAATGATACACGGCTTGTGCATTCCAAGCTAGGTGAAGAAGCAGGGCTGTTAGGAGCCTGCCTGCTCGTCAGGAATCGCTTTCTCGGCATTCACGATTAAGCCGGAGGAGTGGCTTTCTGTTTGTAGCAACGAAATGGCGCGAAGGTTTTCCTTCGTGACTGTTATTCGCAGGCCTCCGGCCGGTCGATACCGCGATGCCGCTTTTGTTGTATGGACCGGCCAGAGGCCTGCGAATAGTGTGTGCAAATCCGGAGATTTGCACGAGCGAGCGCTTTTTAGAAATTCATAATTGATTGCATTAAGGCTGTTTTATCAACCATACATCCGCAATCTTCGATTGCTTCCGCCAGTTCAGCTGCGATTCTTCCGGGCCGTCGAAAGTGACCGAGATCTTGCCGTCCTGGGTGAGACTTAACGGCACGATCCATTCTTTAAATGTCTCGGATTCTTTGTTGTAAACAATAGGGGAAAGCCTTTTCCCATCCACGCGCAGGAGCGCGTCGCCTTCGCCCGCTACGCGTATGATGTAGCGCGCGCGAGGGTCGAGGTTGTCGTAATCGAGTTCAGGTTCGCGCTGGAAAAGCTGGGTCGAGAGGCGCTTGCGGCTCATACCATTATCCCACCACGCCACGTCGGTAGCATCTTCTGAAATTGTTTTGACGCGGGGGCCCTTGGCCACACTTGAAATATCGTCATAGTAACTTCCCGGCCCGGGATTTTCCCAGGATGCGATGGTTTTCAATCGCGCTACCTGTTCGTCGGGGCTGGTCATTTTTTTGATCTTCTCGAATTCATCGGCAAGCCACCAGCGGTTGTTGAGCGGATAATTCACAAAATCCATCACCACACCGCGTTCCGGGTTGCGGGGCTTGTGCTTTTCGGTGCTCGTTTGCAGGCCGACGGAGGTGTAAAGGGCATCGCTTAAATCGACAATATGCTTGTAAATGTCGCGCTCTACGGGACTTTGATCAGCTTTGTTCACCAGCGCCAACGCCTGGTCCATTGATTTTGTAATCGTATTCCGATCAGCGGCAGCCAGGATTGCATTGGCTTGTTTTTCAAGTTCCTGTTCGCGGATCAGGCGCATGCGGGTGTACTGGTCGTAATATGCGCGCAACAACAGCATTTGCCACCGCCAGTTGTCCGTGAGACTCTCTTCTGTCTTTTCAAGAATCCGCCAGTTGATATAAGTCATTTCCACACCGCCATTTTCGGTTAATGGACCCTTCCAATTTTGTTCGAGTCCTTCGATCGCACTCGCTGCTGCCGCAGCCACTATATGATTGAAGAAGAATGCAGCGTATTCCTGCATAATGCCGTGTACATCCGCCTGCGGATCCCAGGCGCGCATGCTCCACAGTACCTTGTTCACGTCGTCGTGGCTGCCGTCGGAGTAGGAAACAAAACCATCGGTGAAAGGAGCATATTTCGCGTGGATTTTGGCAAATGCAAAGGGGCGTGGATTGACCGACTCCCTGCCGAGCGTCAATGCAAATGCCTGATCAAACTTCTCCACCGGAAATTCACAGCGCACAGAGTGCGTAATGTCGGGGTACTGGCGGTGCTGGTATTGCTTCGGCAGGCGGTAACGGGTTTCGGCCATGGGCGGGCTGCCCGGGCCGGATACCACGCCTTGCAGCCAGGTGGGTTTTTCTGTTTCCAGGTATTTGTAAAAATAGTCGATCTGCTCAGTGTCGAAACCTTGCAGGGAAATCCACATTTTGGCTTTCGGGTGATACTTCACCAGTATGGTTTGCAGCTCTTTCAGGAAAGGCAATACTTCGGAAGGATGGTTGTCGCCGGGGTCGCCGCCGGGAAAGAATATGTGGTCGAGGCGAGGGCATTCTTTGTAAAATTGCTCGTGCATTTCCAGTTCGGCCTGACGTTTGGCCTTGTCGGTCAACTCAAATGTGGCAGGTGTCCACACCCAGTAATCCATGTCGTACTTCCGGCATATTTCGCTCATTTTGATGCGCATTTCCCTGGCCGGAATCTTGAAATGCGGGCTTGGCTTGTCGTCCTCGTGGAACGGAATACCTTCCACCGCGTTACTTCCGAAAATAGCCAGCTCACGGATGTACTGGTCAAACTGCATGACTGTCCAGGCGTCGTATGTATTGGCGGTGGATCGGTAACCGAGCTGGTGCCCGCGGAACGGGTAAGCGGGTGACGAAGCCACATTGGCAGGTTCGGGCAGTTCCAGCAGCTGTTTGCCCATAAACGCCTTGCTCATTTTCAAATGCCGCAACAAATATCCCGTGCCGAACAACACGCCCCGTGCATCGGCTCCGATGATCCAAATTGTCTTGTTCGCGCTTGCCGTTTCGGTCACGATCCGGTAACCTTCCGGCTTGAATTCCGGCCCGTTTCCGTCGCCCGCAGGGACATTGCGCGACAATAAAGTTTTGTCAGATCCCAATGCAAATGCGATAACCGGCGCATTACCCTTGGGCCAATCCGCTGCATTTTTCAGCGTTATGCCCGTCCGTTTCGCGATTTCTTCCGTCAGCACCGCCGGAGCTGTTTCTTTCATGGGTGAAGCAATACTCGGGGAAATGAGCCACGTTGCATTTCTCAGGTCAATGGACTGTGCAGCGCATTGGAAATAGATTGTCAGGAAAAGCAGGGTTGTAATGAACGCCTTGAAGCGGGTTTGGGAACGCATGACAAATAGGAATCGATGTTGTTGTATTTGCATTACTGTGTTTGAAGTATTTCAGGCTAATAAATGAATATGGTTTGAAAGTCTACCTTCAAACTAACTATTCGCAGGCCTCTGGCCGGTCTCGTGTATCTGATAGGCCAGAGGCCTGCGAATAGCGTGTCCGAACGTCGATGTTCGGACGATCCTGCGTTGACGTTCGAACGATTTTTGGTTCGTAACATTCCAGTAAAGTAGAAAAAGCCTCCTTTCGCTATTTTTAAGATTTGAAAACACCTGTACCCTTATGACTCTTTTCAAATCGCTGTTATTCTGCACTTTTTTATTGTTCTGGCTCTCGCGTGTACCGGCATTTACGCAGACGCTCGTGCCTGTGAAGACCTTTGATGTAAAGGAAGCTAAGCAGGCGGTGGCGGTCGACGCGCAGCATTTTTACGTGATCAACAACAGCACCATTATCAAGCATTCCAAAATCGACGGTAAGCTCGTCGCGACGTGGGACGGTACGAAGGAAGGGATAGTCCATTTGAATAGCGGGGTCGTAATCAAAGGCAAGCTGTATTGCGCGAATTCCAATTATCCCGAAATCCCGATGACGAGTTCGGTCGAGATGTTCGACGTGCAAACGCTGACGCATGTCGATACACATAGTTTCGGGATTGCCCAGCACGGGTCGCTCACTTGGCTCGATCAAAAGGATGGGCACTGGTTTATCGGCTTTGCGCATTATGCCGGTAAGGAATCGAGTGAGGGAAGGGATGTGCGGTGGACGTCGCTGGTGAAGTATGACCTGGAATGGCGACAGGTGGAAGCATGGGTTTTCCCGAAGAACCTCGTCGATTTGTTCACGCCAAAAAGCAATTCCGGAGGGGCCTGGGGCGCGGACGGTTTGCTGTACTGCACCGGCCACGACCGCGCGGAGGTGTATGTGCTGAAACTTCCGAAATCGGGTTACACTTTGCAACATATCAGTACGTTACCTGCGCCTATCGAAGGGCAGGGCATTGCCATAGACCGCTCGGCGGCGGGAAAAACGTGGTTGTACGGCATTCAGCGCAGCAAACACACCGTTACCGTTTCCGAAATCCGATAACCCAGTGCATGATGAAGCCACATTTCCATTATTTGATCTGCCTTTTTCTGATGACTACCCTGCAACCAGCGAATGGACAGGATACGGTTGCGGCAAATGGCCGTTTTCAAGCTAAAACCCTGATCGTGTTTTTCGACGGCTTGCGTCCGGACTATATCACGGAAGCGCAAATGCCTAACCTGTTTGCATTCAAACAGTCTGCGGCGCTGGGTAAGCAGCATCACAGCGTCTTCCCGACGGTAACGAGGGTGAATTCGGCCTCCTATGCAACGGGCTCATATCCGGGGACGCACGGCTTGCTGGGCAACTCGATTTTCATTCCCGAAGTCGCTCCGAACAGGCCTATCGAGACGACCTACGAGGATTTGCGTAAAATTCCCGCAGCTACATCCGGGCCGCTGCTCACGGCTAAATCGTTAGGCGAGGTACTGGCGGACGCGGGCCAGAAAATGATGGTTTTCAGCTCAGGGACGACCGGACAGGCCTTTTTGCAAAACCATACGGTAAATGGGGCGATCGTCAATCCGGGGCTCATATTGCCGGAGGCCTTCAAAACGCAGGTCCTGAATGATATAGGCGCGTTGCGAGAGGAAGAACGTAAGGGATTGGTCCGTCACAAATGGGTTACGGACGCATTATTGAAATATGGCTTGGTCAAAAATGGCCCGCTGGTGAGTGCGATCTGGTTTTCGGACCCCGACGGCGCGGCGCATGAGCATGGTATCGGCTCCGAGCAGGCAGTGAAGGCGATTGAATACGTCGACGGGCAATTCGGGCGGATCATGGAAGCATTGCGGAAGAAAGGAACCGACGAGCGTTATAATATCATCATTTCCACCGACCACGGTTTTGTGACGCATAAAGAGAAACCAGGTCTGGTGGATTTTCTGATCAAGGAGGGTTTTAAACAAGATAAAAAATCCGACGACGTAGTAGTAGCAGAGGGGGCGATCTACGTGAAAAATCACGACGAGAAGGTCATTGCCGGTATTGTAGCTGCATTACACAAGCAGGAATGGGCAGGAGCGGTTTTTACAAAAGGGGTAAAACAAGGCGATACCCAGGGAGGTGTGAAAGGAACGCTTTCTTTTGACCTGATCCACTATAACCACCCGAAACGCTCCGGGGACATTCTCGTGGCACCCGATTGGAATGATGCCAAAAACGACAAAGGCTATGCCGGTACCGACTTTGCGGGAGGTGTTGCAGGGCACGGCGGGGCGAGCCCTTACGAAATCAATATTGCATTACTCGCTTCCGGGCCGGATTTCAAGCATGCCGCGAGCACGGAGCTGCCAACTTCCAATGCCGATATCGTTCCTACGATTCTGGCTATTTACAACTTGCCAAAACCAGCAGGAATGGATGGAAGGGCTGTGACAGAGCTGCTGCAAAGGTCCCCGAAAGCGAACGGTACTTCCGAAAAGCATCTCATAAAAACCGAGGCAGTCTATCCCTGGGGTACCTACAAATTGTCGGCCGAAATATCCGCTCTCGGTGATTACCAATATTTTAATTATGCCAAAACAGAAAGGACGCCAGCCCAGTGATCGGGCATTCGTCATAGTATTTGTCTGAAAATCAGTTTTTAGCAAAAGCGATTTTAATGCTTCTTACCTCGCGGATCCAGCGAGCGGGTTTCTTGTCTTTAGGGGTGATAATGCGGAACGGCCCTTCACCGGAAGGTAGAGGCTGCCCGTCTTTTTCTGTCGCCAGCAAAATTACCTGGTCTGTAAATTCCGGGTCGATTTCGGCCAATGCGTAAAGCACTTCGTAGCCATCGGCTGCGGTGATCAATGCATATTTAGCCAGATTTTCGCCCCGCAGTCTCGCACCGGTTGTCACCCCGGCCTTTTCAAGAATTTCGATCAACGCCACGCCTTTGAACTCATGCTCTTTGCCGTCGCGCTCTTTCACTTTGTGGCTGATCTGCTTCATCGCAGCCAGGTCTTGTATTTTCAGTTCGAGCGGCGTCGCCACTTCGCCTGAGACAGTCAGCGTAGCCGTCGTTTGTGCGTACGTGTGTGTCGCGAGTGCGCATAGGAGCGTCGCGCACAGGAAGAGTTTGTTGCTGAATGTCTTGGTTCGTTGCATGTTATTGCGGTTTTGAGGTGGAATGCGGGTTCGAAAACGCGGGGTTGGTAATAAAAGTCGAGTCGGTAAGCATGCCGAGGAATGCGATGATGTCCTGCTTTTCCTGCGGCGCGAGGCCGAGGCTTTTCCCGCCTTCTTCGTTGGAAATATCCTGTAAAAAACTGCTCAGCGTCTCGCTTTGCTGAATGTGGTCGCTGTAATGATCGAGTACGGCTTCGATGGTTTTGAAACGGCCATCGTGCATGTAAGGCGCGGTGAGCAGGACGTTACGCAGCGTCGGCACGCGGAAACGGCCTTTATCCATCAACTGGCCCGTGATTTTCTCGCGACCGGGATCTGTAAATGCGCTGTCAAGGCCGTTGTTGTGGAATAACTCCTTGAAAGTTTTCGGGCCGCCGTGGCAATGCGCGCAGTTGGCGCCGCGGGTGCCACGCCTGGGATCAGGGCCGTTTTCGAAAAGCTGCATACCGCGTAATTCGGCATCGGTTGGCTGGTATTGGCCTGCCAGGTAGCGGTCGTAGGGCGAGCCGGCGGAAATCAATGTGCGTTCAAACTGTGCGATGGCTTTCAGAATGTTCTGTTCGGTAATGCCCGTTTCGCCGAATGCACTTTGAAAAAGCGTAGGGTAAGGAGCTGTTTTTTGCAGCTTTTCCACCGATTCTGCCAGCGATTGCCCCATTTCGTGGGGATCGGTGAGCGGAAATGCGGCCTGGGTTTCGAGGCTTTGCGAGCGGCCGTCCCAGAAGAAATTGCGCACCCAAAGCAGATTGGCGAGGGACATCGAGCTGCGGGTCGTGAAGCTGCCGTCGACGCCTAAGCTTACTGGCCTGCCATCCGTGAATGCTAGCTTTTGTTCGTGGCAGCTTTCGCAGGATAATTTGTTGGTAGCCGACAGCTTTTTCTCATAAAACAGCATTCTGCCGAGGTATACACCTTCCTGCGTGGTGAGATTGTCGGTGGGAATGGTGAAACGCGAGCCGAAATTGGCCGGATATTTCAGCTCATACGGTACCGGTGTTTTGTGCGTGACGGAAACCATACCGGCAAAGAAGCAGAAAGTGGCGCTCAGGATGGTAACAATCCACCCCGATCCCCCCAACTTGCACCTCATCAATACCTTGCGACGTCCCGACATTGTTTAAAAATAATTAAATACCAGGTTTACGAAGAAATTCCTGCCTGCTTCCGGGAAGCCTTCCACGAGGCTGTAATTTTGGTCGAAAATGTTGTTGACACCGGTTTCTGCCGAAATGAATTTGTACAATCGAACCGAGGCCTTTGCATTCACCAGCGTGTAGGCTCCCGCTTTTGTACCATAACTGGTGCTGTAACGGCTGCTGTTGTGCTCTACGCTGGCGAGCAGGTTGGCCGCTTTCAGGAACGAGAAATCGGCGTAGGTGAACACCTTGTGCTCCGGCACATTGGTGAACAGAATGGCCGGGTTCGTTTTGTTTTGCCTTTTGATAAATGAATAGTTCGAGCCTAGTTTCAGTCCGTTGATGATCTGGTAATCAAAACCTGCTTCTGCGCCATAGAAACGGGCCTTTCCGGTATTCTGCAACTGGAAGCGGTTGGGCTGCACATTGTCCACTTGCTGGATAATATCGTCGATATTGCTTTGGAAAATGCTGGCTTGGAAGGCAAGTTTCTCTGCTATTTTGCCGGAATAGCTCAGGTCGTAATTCAATGCAACTTCTGCTCGCAGGTCGGGGTTGGGAACGGCCTGGCCCATGCGGTAGGAATAGCGGTCCTTGATGGTAGCGAAGCGGGTCTTGCGCGCGACGGTCCCGCGGAGCGAATGGCTTTCGGTAATGTCCCAGAACAGCCCGATTTGGGCATTTACCGCATTATTCTTACTGTCGGCAAAGTCGCTTAATTCTTTGGTGGCGGCATTGTATTCCTGCGCCTTGCCCGCATTACGGGCATTGAAACTGACGCCGGGCACAACGGCCAGCGACCGGATGACCTGGTAAGTGTTTTCGATACCGATGGAAATGGTATTATCGATATACGATTGAACCGGCTCGCCTTTGTCGTGCTCGCGGTGGATGTCGCGCTTGTACTGGATATTAAATTTGAACACATTATTGTCCCATGCCCGCGATTCGAACTCGGCGTTGCCGCCCAGCGTGTAGTCGTCGTAGAAGCTCTGGAATGCGTAGCCTTTGGTTTGCGTGGTGTAGGTAGTATCGTCGTAGCTGAACAGCGAGTTTACGAAGGTGTCGTAGTACAGCCGCGTTTTGACTTTGTTTTTCTCTCCGACAGCTGTGTTGGAAATAAAGTACAGGCTCTGCTTATTCCACTTCGGCCATTTCCAGAAACGTGTGGTGATTTTGGAATCGTCGCCTACATACGGCGGCGTCCCTTTTTCGGCATGCTGATTGACATAACCAATCACATATTCGTCCGTAGCATTGGGTGTAAAGCCGGCTTTGACACTGAATTTCAGATCGTCGCGGTAGGCGTTCTCCCGATCGTCGGTCTGCTGGTATTTTCGATGTTTGAAGTCTGCTGAAAGCGGGTAAGTTTCCTGTTTGAGTTGTGAGGCGCCTGCCTGGTAAAAGAACTTGCCAAGCCTGGAACCTGCATTCACATTCCAGCGGTAGCCGTCACCGCTGAAAATCCCGGCCCGACCATTGAGCTCAAACTTGCCCGCAGGCTTCCGCGATACAAGGTTGATTGCCCCGCCCATGGTATTGGCGCCGTATAAAATGGATGCGAAACCTTTGGAAATATTCACTTCGGCCAGATCAAAAGTGGTAAACCGGCCCATGTCCACGTAACCGTCGTAAGGCACGTATACAGGCACGCCGTCGATGTACACGGGTACCTGGCGCAGATCGAACCCGCGCACGTACACGACTGATTCATTGCGGGGTCCCACGTTCGCAATGCTCACGCCGGGCAGGATATTCAATGCATTGGAAAGGTCGTTGCGGTTAAATTGCTCGATGGTGCGGTAGGAGAGGCGGGAAGCAATGCTGTCTCGGTTGTTAATGCCCGACACCCGAACCTCGCCGAGCTGAAAGATCCGGTCGGTTGAAGAGGGAGTTTCCTGTGCCAGTGCGGCAAATGCGAAATGAGCAAGTAATGGTAACAGCAGTTTTCTCATTCGAAAGCGATATGTATGATTGGATATATCGCAAATATAAAGAGTCCCTGCCAATAGAAGGGAAAAAATTGACGAGTTGCGTCAGACGAGTGACAAAAGCTCGGGTTCTTCGGCCAATGCGGCGTTCAGCTTGTCGTTGAGGCGTTTGTAGGCGGCCATTACATTGCGGGCTGTGTCGGTGAGCACCGTACCGCCGCCTTTGGTACCGCCTTTCTGCGTGACTACGTAAGGTCCTTTACCCAGTGTATTGAGCGCGTCGACCATCGCCCATGCTTTTTTATAGGACAGCCCCATCTCTTTGGCCGCCTGGGCGATGGAGCCGGTTTCGGCGATGCGTTCGAGCAGCTCGTAACGGCCGGGCCCGAAAAATTTGACCTCATCCACAAACACCCAATGCCGGAGCCGTATCTCGACATGTCTTTCCATGCGGCAGTTTTTTTGTTTTGGTTCAATGCCGCAAAGTAGGATTAAATCAGCGTTTAATAATAAGTGAATGTGAGAATGAGTGAATGAGTGAATGTTTTTTACGACAATCACTCATTCACTCATTGACTCATTCACTCATTATCACGGCTTAGCGCCTTACGCCCAACTCCTCCTTAAAAACCAAAACCCAACCGCTACCGGAAACCCGAGCGCCAGCCACGAAACCGCGTCCCAGACGTCGTCGCCGGTGAGAGCGGAAATGAGGCCGATGCCGGAGAAAATACCGACGATAATGGGCATGCCCCACACTTTCCAAAAAATACTTTTCATTGTCAGGATATTTTTGAATGATCGTTCCGGTTATACATTTTCCTTCTGAGCGATGACCGTCAGTATCTCCGTTTCGTTTTTATTCAATCGGTTGATATGCGCTTTGGTGGCCTTGTTTCGGGCAAACCATAGGTACAGCCCGCTACCCAGGATCACGATCGTTGCAATATCGAACAGCGCCCAGATGATTTTGAGCGGTAATCCGCCATAATCGCCGAAATGCAATGGCTGTGAAACGAAAAGGGTGTTCACGTACCAGGGCATGTCGCGCATGTCGGTGAGCGTGCCGGTTTTCGCGTCGATCAATGCGGGTTTGATAATGCGTTTGGTGAGCGGCGTGTTGCCTTTCATGAACACGGCGTAATGGTGCTTGCTGGTGAACGGCGTGCCCGGGTAGGCGATAAGGGATGGTTCCATTTCGGGGGCCTTGTCACGGGTGATTGCCATGGCCTGGTTGAGCGAGCTGAGCTTGCCGGTGAGCGGCTGGGCATTTTTGTAAGGAGCCGTCATTTCCGAAAGCTGTCCCATTTGCCATAAGCCCAGCACGATTTCAGAAGCGGTGTTGATCACACCGGTTAACCCCACCACCGTTCCCCAGACGATCGTAACAACGCCCAGGAGGTTATGCAAATCCAGCCATTTCAGACGCGTGGATCGTTGCGTACGGATCATTCCGAAGTCGAAGCGCTTCATGATAGGCCCGTAGAGCATAATGCCCGACACAATGGCCGCCATAAAAAGCAGCCCCATGAGCCCCAGAAAGAGCTTGCCGCCGATGCCCATGAACATATCCACGTGCAGTTGGAGCATAATGTACATGAAACCTTCCTGGTAATTAGGCTCGTCGAGCAGTTCGGCTGTGTGGTCGTCGACGATCACGGTGGTGAAATTGTCCGGCGGGGCGTCGATGGAGTCCGAAAGGCTGAATGCCGTGGTATTCGGCTCATGCTCGTCCCAATACACATAGCGGATCACCTTTTTCGGGTATTTGGCCTGCGCGGTTTCCGCCAGCTTGTCGAGCCCGGCCAGCGGCGTGCCGGCCGGCACCTGTTTCGCCAGATGCGGTTTGCCTTCGAGTTCTTCGATCTCTTCATGGAAGATCAGCGGCAGGCCGGTAATGCAAAGCATCAGCAGAAAAGCCGTACAGATCAGGCTCGTCCATTTGTGGATCAGGAACCAGGTTTTGATTTGCTTGACGGAGCTCATGGGATTTGGATTTAAAGGGTTTATTCAGAAAGCTTTACAAAGCCCTGGATTGCGCCCTGAT
>DATMSL010000312.1:0-4877 GCA_035565435.1 Dyadobacter sp.
TTGAAAAAAATAAAAGCCAACAATAAACATCCTGTAAAATGGAAGCACTCCCCTATCTGCTGAAAGTCAACATCTGCTGGGTGGTATTCTATGGCTGCTACTGGCTGCTATTCCGGAAGCACACCTTTTTCATGCTTAACCGTGCATATTTACTTTTTTCATTGGTTATCAGCTTTGTAATTCCGGCGGTTGAACTGCAAGAAACCGTTACAGTCGTTGACAATACGGCTATTACAGCAACGGCGACCGGATCAGTTACCATTGGAGAAGCGGCGGCCAGTGCAAACGCTACTGAATACTTTCTGTTCGCTGGCTATTGTGCCGGAGTCGCCGCGATGGTGATCGGGCTGGCCAGAGCGCTCCATCAGATCTTTCGAATTGTGCAAAGCGGGATTAGCGTTCCCATGCGGGGTTATCATCTCGTGATAAGTCAACGCCGGCACGCCCGGAGTGGATCGTTTTCATTTCTGAAATGGATGATCATTTCAAATGATGACTACGACCAAAACTTTGAACCTATTTTCACGCACGAAATGGTTCATATCAAGCAATGGCACACGCTGGATATACTGATGGTCGAAGTGTTAAAGGCGGCATTCTGGTTTAATCCCGCCCTGTGGCTTTACAGGCGTGCATTACAGGATACACACGAGTTTCTGGCCGACGAGCAAGCTACGGACAGGGACTATTACGCCGCATTTCTGCTTACATACGCAAAAAGTGCGATAGCGACTTCCGTCACAAATCAGTTCTTCAACGCCTCTATGCTTAAAAAGCGGATTCACATGATATACAGGACCCGGACAGCGGCATGGCTTAGGGGTAAATACCTGTTGCTATTGCCTGTACTCGCATTGGCCATCGCGCTAATGGCTGCCAGAAAGTATGTCTATCAAGAAAGAAAAATTCGTCCTGAAAATACAACCGCTGCTGATTTGATAACGATTAAAGGAATTGTGACCGACGAATCAGGCGTGCCGGTGTCCAATGCTGCCATTACTTTTTCCGACAGCTACGAAAGTACGGTAACAACAGCTGCGGGCCGCTTCGAGATAAATAACATCCCTCGAGGGTCAATAATGATGGTCCAACATAACGACTTTTTCCGCCATACGCAGAAGGTCCGCAAATCAACCAGTGAATACCATATTCGATTAAAAGGTAATACTAAGCCGCTTTTGACAAAAAAAGATAGACGTGCTGCGAAAGGGGCACTTGCAGCCAACGAACGAGCTCGCATTCTACTGGACCGCTGGCCAGGGCTTCCGAATAAAAACAAATTCATCGCCAACACGCTAAGGTATCCAAAGCAGGCCATCCTCGACGGAGTCGAAGGGCAGGTGCTTGTATCGTTCCTGGTCGATACGGAGGGGAATATAAGCGATCCTAAAATCGAAAAGGGCGTAAGAAAAGATCTGGATAACGAGGCTATGCGCGTCGTCCGCTTAATGCCAAAGTGGCGTCCGGCTCAAAACAACAATGAACCGATAGCCGTTCGCTTTACGATGAATATCGCTTTTAATATTGCAGTGGACACGTTGCCCTTGGCTGTAAAAGAGACGACGCCAGGTTTTTGGGGGAATAGGTCCATTTACTCGCCTGCCAAAACAGCGCCTATCGGTAACAAACATTTGAAAGAGCTTTTTGAAAGCGCCGCGGTCGACCTTCGGGACAGCACCCCGCCAACTACGACCTTGCATGGATATGGGTATGGATACGTAGTTCGTCCAGTTACAGAAAAGCCTCAGGATATGAGAATTAAACTTCCAAAAAAATGACACGCCACCTGTTATCAAATGATGTCCATCTTCGTGGATTTTTCATTTGTAAGGCCAGTAAACATTCAGAAGAAATAACTGATTCAGGAAAGATCCACCGCTAAATTGGAGTTTCGCTATTAGCAGCATAAATGCTCTGGGCTACATTGCGATCCGAAGCCCCTTTTTTCCATTCGCGCTTCTTGAAGCCCCGCGTGGAATAGTACAGTAAATACAGATAGCAAACGATCAACACCAGCAGCGAAACCTGCGGCGTGGCGGGGTACAGGTCGATCAGGCTTCCGAATACCAGCGGAAAAATACCTCCGCCGATCACCGACATCAGCAACAGGGCCGACCCGATCTTGGTGAACTGGCCGAGATTGCGGATCGCCAGCCCCCAGATCGTCCCCCAAAGCATGGCTGCTCCAAAACCCGTACCGATAAGGCAATAAATGGAGACCATGCCGGTGGTGAAGCACGCCGCTGTCACCAGCAAGATGCCTGCGATCGCACAGTATTTCAAGGCCGCCTGTTGAGAAAACCATCTGGGAATCAGTACCGTACTTGCCACGTAGCCAACCAGCATGGCATACAAGGTATACTCTGCGAAATGCCTCGATTCTTGCAAGGAGATCCCCAGCGACCGGCTGTATAAAATAATACCGTCGATCGGGATCACCTCGCATCCCCCGGCCATCAGAAGGGCGATCACCCCGAGTACGAGATAAGGAAACTGGGATACTGATGTTTTGCCTTGCTCCTGCTGGCCTGGGGCCTCTTCCTGGCGTTCATCCGCTTCGGGAAGCCTCGAGAAAAACACCATCAGCGCCAGCAATGCAAGTATACCTGTAATGACCAGGTAGGGATTCACCACCTTCAATACGTATTCGTCCAGGATTGCGGTCTTTTCCGCAGTTCCGGCGGTGGAAATCCGGGCAACCACGGCGTCGGCATTCAAGAGGAAAATAGCGCCAAGAATGCGCTGGCTTAATATTCCGGCTGTCTTGTTAGCCACGCCCATAAAACCGACCCGCTGCGCTGTACTTTCGACAGGCCCGATGATCGCCACATAAGGGTTGGCGGCGGTTTGCAAAAGCGCGAGGCCCGTTCCGGTCACAAACAAACCTGCCAGGAAAAGCAGATACGTACGCGCACACGCCGCCGGGATAAACATCGCCGTCCCGAGTGCCATGATCAGCAGCCCGATCACCATCCCTTTTCGGTAGCCCGTATATTTCAATATCCATGCGGAAGGTATTGCCATGAAGAAATAGGCAATGTAAGAGGCAAAGGCTACCAGCAGCGACTGGAAGTTGGTAAGTTCCAGACATATCTGAAAATACGGGATCAGGATGCCGTTGACCCACGTGATGAAGCCGAAAACAAAAAACAGGATAGCGATAATGGTAAGCGGATAGACATAGGATCTTGCCCTGGCCATATTGGGATCGGTTAGTTGCGTCGGATTTTATCAAAAATAGCAAAAAGCAAATACCCCGGCGGCAACGCAGCGTCGCACCGGGATGTATGTGCATTCCACCGCTTAATTTTTATCCCACCAGAGCGGCGTGCTGGCTTTGTCATCGCCGTTAAGAAGCTTCACGGCGGCGGTTACCGCGGCGGCATTGTTTTGTTTTTCACTGTCAATGAAAGGAAACCGGCGAATAAACTGCGTAGCAGGAACGTCGGGGTTTACCGAGTTGACCACGTGATAGAGCTTCGGATAAAGTGACCGGCGGAATTCAGCCCAAGCTTCCAGGCCGTCGGGGTACAGCGCCAGCCATTTCTGAGTGCCGACCTGCTCGCGCTGGATTGCCTCCGTTGCGCCCCACTTTACCGGGATGTTGCTGACGGCCGGCGAATTTTGTGAATCGCCGGGGGCAATGGGCGGTGTGGTACCGGCAATGTAGGCTTCAACCACCGAACCGCTGTACCCCCAGGTGGCCATCGCCTGCCGGATACCGTCTTCGTACAGCTCCTTCGCCGTGCCGCCCATGTTCCAGCCGTTCAGTGCACCTTCCGCTCTCAGGAAATACGACTCACCAGCGTGCATGATATCCGCTTTCACAGCCAGAATGTTTTCCCAGCCGGAACCCGTACCCGTGTTACGGACCCATCTGGCTCCGATGTTCGAGTTGTTGTCATTGGTATTCAGCGGCTCGATCAGCTGCGCAGGGCTTAATCCGTTGCGCAGGCCCTCGTATGTTTTCGTACTGAACGCCGGCTGAAAGAACACTTCCATGCGGGGGTCCTTATACCCTTTCAGAATCGACTCCATCGTAGCGCTCATGCGGAATTCGCCCCAGGCCGCGATCCTCGACAGACCGTTCGCATCCGCGCTGCTCACCGCGGTCCGCACCATCATCGCGTCCTCAGTGGCGCTGGTCAGCACACCGGCTGCTACCGCGGCTTCCGCTTCCTTCTTCGCCCGGGCGGGATCTACTTTTGAAATACGCAATGCGAGGCGCAAGCGCAGGGTATTGGCAAACTTGATCCATTTGTTCACATCGCCGGCGTAAATAATATCGCCCGCGCCGAAAGGTTTTTCACCCGTTTTACCTTTCAGGATCGTTACAGCGGCGTCGAGGCGCTTGAAAAAATCGTCGTAGATCACATCCTGCGCGTCATACTTGACACTTTGCGCCGGGATACCCGCATCGAAATAGGGAATCGGCCCGTAATAATCGGTGACGCGATGAAACGAAAATACCCACCAGATACTTGCAAGGGAATATTCAGCGGAGTTGGGATCGTAGTTTTCAAACAAGGTCCTCAGCTGGGGCACCACTTGAATGTAAATCGGGTTCCAATGTGAGTTGATCCACGACATATTGGTAAAATACCTGTCCGATTGAAAGTTGGCAGTAGTTGTCGCGAAATACTGGGCGTAAAGATCTGCAAACAGGTTGGTGGCTGTCTGGTATGAGGGATGGTAAGACCCCTGCGACAACGCCTGGGAAAATAGCTTCGGATACTCCGCGGGCGTCAACTCGACCAGTGCCGTTTTGCTCTTATTCATTGTTTCGAAATCGTCGGTACAGGCGGCTGCGAACACTCCGGCCAGCCCTATTGAAACCACACCGAGGACTTTCCTTATTTTCAGTTCTATATTTCTTC
>DATMSL010000313.1:0-7115 GCA_035565435.1 Dyadobacter sp.
TGTTAAAACATCCTAAGGAAGTGAATGTCTTCCTGTTTGGAGCATTTAGCGGCCAGGATTCCGCCACGATCGCTGAGGCTTCGTCCGAACTGAGCAAGCTGTCGCCAAATCTGAAGGTAGCGATCGCTCGTCACGATACATCCGAACCCGACCACGGCATTGTTATATCATTGGCAGAAAACAGGCAGCAAAAACCATCGGTCTTGCATGAAGGCAAAACAATTGCCGGAAAGAGCTGTATGTACCCCAAAATTATCAAGAACAAGATTTCTCTCTCGTTTAATCTCAGTGATCGTAGTAAAGAACTCCGCCAGCAAAGTCTGGTTAGTTCGCTGTATTTCAGTCTGGTGCCCATTAAAATGACGAAATCCGGAATTAACCAGCTCTACACGCTGGCAAATGGGCGCATTTCGTTTACCAGGCATTATGCTGACCTGCTTAGGCTGGTTTACGCCAATGAATTCCCGGATGGTTACGATCGCAGGGATTTCATAAAGCTTAAATCCGGTTTGGTCCTGTGACGGTTTTGTCTGTTCCTGGTTCGGCGGGCACGCTGGTTATATTCTCTCGTCACTATGCCGCTCGAAGCCAACAAAAATGTGTATCCAAATAGACCTGCCCAGTCTGATGATCGGAGGCTGCAACGCAAGCAGGAAAATCGTGATCAAAACGAAGAACAATTCCAGGGACAGGCCAAGTAATACCAACAGGATTACAGACAACAGCGCCAGGATCAGGATAACAATCGGGAAGCTGGTCCAAAGTGCTCCGATGTAAAACCCGGGTTCTATCTTGAAGTCCTGGCCACAAACCTTACAGCTGTCGGGCATTGTCAAGCCATTTTTGAACGAGTAGGGATTTTTTGTAACAAAGAGGTTGCCTTTTCTGCACCGCGGGCATTTCATTCTAATAATGCTGCTTAATAAAAGGGCGGGTTTGTCAGCGTCTGAGGTATCATCGTTCGTTGCTTTTGTGTCTTGCTGCGTCATTATTTTAGTTTCGGTTAGCGGGATTATCTTTCGATTATAGCCCCTTTGTCAATGTAAATCAATCAATTGTCGGTTAATGTGTACATTACGCCTGTCACGATCAATTTGTTTGATTCGCGTGACGGCGGTTCGTCTGTCTGATCAGGAGGAACGGTATGTCAGCTCATATTGTGACCGCATATTTGGCCCGAGAAAAACCCTGGCATAGATGCGTATCAGCGCTATTCCGTTTAGGATGCAACCTAACGAAACAAACAGCGCGAGTAAAATTTGATTTTGATGGATATGGGAAAACACCAGATCTTCCCCGACAAATGTGGGGGTGATAGGAAAGCCTGCCAGGCCCAGTGATGCAAGCAGGAAAGCGATACCAATCCCGCTATGGCGCTGAATGTGTCCGTGAAACTGACCTAGTCCAATATATCTTTCCGATTTTCGGAGCCGGAAGAGACACCAGTATCCCACAAGGCCACCGACAATGACCCCGCTCAGGTACAATACAATGTGATCCATGGAAACTGCGTCATTGAACGAAATGGCTAGTATCACCCAAAGGTGATTCATGATAATCAATACCCAGCTCCGCCAGACATTTTTCCTTTCTGTAAAAGAGCTGACCGTCATCATTAACCCGGTGAAGGAAAATGCGACCGGCAACCAGGCCCGCATTGGCGTGGGAACCAGTGCAGGGTTCAGGCAGAAAAACACTCCGATCAGGTAAAACAGGGCAAAAAGTATGGCTGTCCGACGGGCAGTCAGAAAACGGAGTTTCCCGCCTAACCTTTTAAATGGATTCCAAAGAAAACGGTACATCAAAAAGTCCAGGCCCCATTCTTTCAGGCAGAGTACATATAGTCCTATCCGCACACGATCTGAAACGAGTCTTTCAAAGGCAGATACTGACGGCGTTTTTGGGCGCTCGTGCAGCGCAATCAGCTGGCTTACAACCGAAGGTGAAACCAAAAGCTGGGTTGCCCTTAAAAAGGCATTGCCGGCAAAGTGCAGCAGCGCCAGATTTTGAAAGCCCACTGAAACTTCGACAAAAATCAATCCGATCTGTGAAATGGATGCATAAGCGATCTGACTTTTTGCGGACGATTGCACCCGGGCGATGCCAGTAGTTACCATGCTGGTCAACATTCCAATTACACCAACCATGATGCGGATTTCCCACTGATGTTGCCAGAAAGGGTATGTTCTCAGCAAAAGGTACACACCCACATGCACTGAAAGAGCGCCGTAGAAAATCGCTGTTGAGGGGGTTGGCCCCTCCATGGCTCTCGGCAACCACGACGAAAACGGAAGCTGGGCTGATTTGGCCGATGCAGCCAGGATAATCAGGACCGATATAACAATACCAACCTGATGGTGAGCCTGTAATTGTTTGTCTACCAGATTGTAATCGGAGAGCCTCTCAAAGCTCATATAACTGCTCCAAAGGTGATGGCTTCCCCAGACGGCCAGCAATACGCCCACATCTGCCAAACGGTAGATTGAAAATACTTTTACTGCATTTTTCACAGGCAGGTAGCGGTCGCGGTAAAACGAGATTAGCAGAAAAGAAGTGATGCCAAGGATTTCCCAGCCGATAAAGAGCGTCTCGAAATTTCCGGACAAGATGCTGATGTTGTACCCTACATAAAATAGCAGTAATGTGTAAAAGTACCGTTTGTAGCCCTGTTCCCTGTGCAGATACCGACGGCTGTAAGTTGTTACCAGGAAGGTCAGGATCGTGCCGGTGACCAGGAAAACGGAGGTGATTTTATCAAAGAGAAAATTCAGACTGTATTCGTAATGGCCGGACTTGAACAGAACGGCACTGTTAAAGGTCACAACTGGGTAATCGCTCATTATCCATAAGGAAACAAATGCCAGCGAGCCTATCAGCTGCATGAATGTGGTAAGTTGTACCACCCCGGAAATCAGCTGCTCATTTTTCGAAGGGACGATCAGACTGGCAAGAAAGCCTGCCAAAGGAATGGCGAGTAACAGGATGATAAAAGTGGTCATGGTTGTGGCCGGAATAAATGGAGCGTGAAATTTTTCATGCCACCTTTGAATAATTGTCCGCTGCCGCGGCCGTTTGGCCAGGCAGATCGTACGGAACCAGCGTATCCTGGTCGAGCTTGTGGAATGTCCTGGTGGCAGGGTCGATTACTATCAGACGAACCCATTCGCCGGAATACCACTGACGGAGTTGCGGGGATTTTTGAATGATCTTCCGGACGATGTCCGGGAAGTGTTCGACGATCACAAGCAAACGTATGGGATCATGAATTTCAGTCATCTGGCTGGGTAGCCCCGTTCGCAGGTCTCCTTCTATGCCGTTGGCGACCCCAAAGAGCCCCATGACATTGTGCGGGAGTTTACTACCGGCTCCAATCCGCTGTCCGTCGGTTCGGGAGAAGAAATATTCCAGGTTAATCCCGGCGCAAACCGGTGTGGCAGATTCCAGAATATCTTTCAGGCCCTCACCATCGCGATCGTGGGCATGGTTGTATGAATTCATAAAGAGGCGTCTGTCCCAAAACAGGCCTTTCGACAGATCGCGGTGCCCAATAATACAAACGGCGTTCGTTGCATGGTTTAACTCGGGGCGGGGTTCAAAAAGGGAGACGGATCTGGACCTGACCAGATGGTGTGCCTTTTCCGGTGTCAGACGTGGATCAATGAAGGCAAACCGGGCGGCCCTTTCCTTCGCGTTCAGGTCGAGTGCTGTTGCAAAGGCGACTTTGGCTGACAAATGCATTACAAGATTTTCCTCTGAAAGTGTATGTCGGTCGTAGAAAATGAGATCGTCCCTGGTGGTGTCGTGGAACGCGGCCAGGAATTGGGTTTGATCTGGAATTATGATTCCCTTTAAACCCAATAGGCGCCTTACCTGCTTGTTGTTGGCCATCCATGCAAGAGCCCTGGCGTTCACACCGCCGGAATTACCAGAACATGCCCCGCAATCATATGCGGCGTAATGCGGGTTGTTGACGCTGCTTGCCCCGTGTCCGATCACATAAATAAGCGAGGCAAAATCGGCCGTCAGATCAATGCTTCGCAGCAAACGCTCCACGCAGTCAGCCATTTCCTGGACGGTGTAGCCTATCTGGAGATTGTTTTCTTTCTGATAGCCTGAGATGTTTTCAATACTCAGCCATGGGGCATGGTCCTGTTCGACGATGGAGGCGCTGGCGGTCAGACTCGACGAAGGTTTGAAAATGTTGACGAGCAATTTAAATGTTGCCCAAAAACCGAGTGTTTGAGAGATAAGCCAGCCGCGAAAAAGAGCGTTTGAGCTTCGGGGTAAATTAAAATGGGTGCCTCCGGGTGGTATTTGCCCGACCTGTTTGATGAGGTGCTTTGGCTTCACACCCGCCGGAGCTTGCTTGCTGTAAGGGGCTCCCGGCCGGGATTGAAAGAAAAAGGCGGCCTCAAAGAATCCCGGTGTCCCAAATGTCTCACAACCCGGGTCTGCCTGCTCCAGATGCCTGCGAAGCGAACCGGAACGGTCGTCCAGGCAGAACAGTCCCTGAAAAGACCTGGCAGTCGGCTCGTTGCTTTCTTTCTTTTCCGTAGAAAGCATAGCCAGGACACGATCATAGTAGGTCCATTCAAAGGCATTTTGCCACATCGTCAGTACCTGCTCCAGTTCGTTTTGCTGCGCCGGTGCGAAAATATTTTGCTGTGTCCACCGGATCTGGCTGCCCAATGGTAACCAGTGCAGACCAAAACGGGAGTCCAGGGCGTCTATTTCCAGAAGTAATTCAAGCTGTATCAGCTCGGTCAAGGAAATTTTTCGCTCAATGGAAAGCCCATCTGGATTATTTTCAATCCAGGCTGCCATTCCCGACCAGCCCGGGTGAGAAAATTGCTGATCAAACAGGTATTGCTGATACAGTGCGGGGCGGCCCACAAGGATATTAAGCAGGTCCCCCATATTGCATGCGGTATTCATCAGCAGTCGGGAGGCTCGGGGAGTCTTGAAAAGGCTTACCAAACCGTTATTTTCCATTTCGCGCACGGATGCGAGAAAGCCTTCCCTGGCCACAGGGCACGTCCAGGTAGCTATTCCCTGGTCCAGATAGCTGCATAAAATGCGAAAGAGGGTAGGGTGCGTCTGTGAATCAAGGTCAATCTGATGTGTTCTCTTCCAGTTTGAGCGCAGAGATCCGATACGGCAGTGTTCTTTGGGATGGTAATGCCTGAAAAGAAGCCTGTCTTCCCAATCCTGGAAACCATTCGGGCCATGCTTTTCATACACAACCCGGTGGAGCACCTCATTACTGATCTTGCCGGATTGGTGGAGTGATCTGTATTCCTGCAACGGCAAATGAACATGGTAACCAAAAATCCTGGAAGCGAGTGTCAGTCCGTCTTCAAATTTCAGATCCTGAAAACCATGCAGCGGGTTGTGATGAATGAAGTCTTTCAGGGGTGGCTGTGACGGCAAATAGCGTTTTAGCAACAGAAGCGTTTCTTGCTCATCGAATAAGCCAGTTTCATTCTGATTATCACTAATTGACGCGTTCATTTATTTACTGCTGCCTGAACTAAATCCGCGAGTGCTTCTAATGGGCTTGCTATTTAGATTATATTAGAATATTCAAATATACAAATATATAGTACAGCGAGACAACTGCTATGATAGGAAATTGTTGAGAAAGGTGGGGTAAATGGAGCGGATGAGCAGTTTCGTGGCATCGGCTATAAGCTGGCTTTAAGAAGTACCTCGCCAAAGGCATAGTTATTGAGGAATTTCTCGCTTCTGATTTCCCACTCTCAACGGAGATGATTCTCTACAAGGTCGTGACTAGTGACAGCTCCATCATACTGGTGATTAACTGTGGCTCTTCCAGCATCAGGTTCGGTGTCTATCGCCGGACGGGCGATAAGATGCTGAAAGGGAAAATTGACCAAATCGGAAAAGGAAAGTCGTCTATGCTGGTCGAAGGCAGCGACACACACGCTGGTCCGATCGGCGATGCCGGGGAGGCCGCAGCACAGATCGTCTCGTATCTGGAAAGTGTTCATATGCTGAGCGGCATCAGAGCAGTCGGACATAGGATCGTTCATGGGCGTAATCGCAGGCGGCCGGTGTTGATTTTAGACGAGGTAATGACCGAGCTGAATGAAAACACGCTGCTCGCGCCGATTCATATGAATACCGCACTGGCGGTCATCGACAGTATTAAAAGGTTATTGCCCGACGTGCTGCATGTGGCATGTTTTGACACGGCCTTTCATGCGGATCTGCCTGAGGTGGCCCGGAGGATGCCTCTTCCGCGGTATCTGGCTCAAAAAGGAATCGTACGTTATGGCTTCCATGGCTTGTCGTGCACCTATTTGCTCCGTGAATTCAGGAAAAGGGCAGGTGAGGAAGCTGCCCGAGGCAGACTAATTATCGCGCATCTGGGTAGTGGAGCAAGTATGACGGCGGTCAAGGAGATGAAAAGTCTTGACACGACGATGGGCTTTACGCCGGAAGCGGGCTTGATGATGGGCTCCCGGCCCGGCGACATGGATCCGGGCATACTGACGTACCTGATGAGGTCTGAAGGGTTTGGCTTGGCTGAAATTGAGAAACTGATACAGTCTGAATGCGGCCTGCTGGGTGTGTCGGATACCACCGCAGACATCGGAGAATTGCTCGAAGAGGCCGGGCAGGATATTCGGGCCAGGCAAGCCGTCGATTTGTTTTGCTACCAGGCCCGGAAAGCGCTCTGCGGGCTCGGTGGTGCATTGGGAGGACTGGATGCGGTGATCTTTTCCGGAGGAATCGGGGAAAATTTCCCGGCAATCAGGGCACAGATTTGTGAGGGGTTGGGTTTTCTGGGCATTTCATTGGACGAGATCAGGAACAGGCAGAATGCATTTGAGATTTCCCGCTTGTCCGGTTCCACGCGTGTGTATATGATCCGGACGGATGAAGAGCTAATTATCGCTGAACAAACTCAGCAGGCGCTGGATAATGCAAGCTAAAAAAACGATTATGGCAGAAATTGACGCGAAAGACCTGGAAATGGTCGACGGATGGTGGCGGGCGGCCAACTACCTGTCGGTTGGTCAGCTTTACCTGCTCGAAAACCCGCTGCTGCGCCGTCCGTTGCGGCCTGAGCACGTTAAAAAGAACATCCT
>DATMSL010000314.1:0-2087 GCA_035565435.1 Dyadobacter sp.
GTTTGCAGGTATGGAAAATGGACGAAGTAAACCTGACTCCCGATGATAATGGCGAGCTGGTGGTGACCGGCCCCGAAATACCCGATCGTGTCAACCTGCCCGACTATATGCATCTGAATGTATATCCGAATCCGGTTATCAGCGAACTTAATATCGACCTGAAAGAAGGCGGGCTAATCCGTATCCTGGATCCGAGGGGCTTTGAGCAGCTGAAAATCACTGTCGGAAAAAGCAAACGGCTGGATGTAAAAAGCCTGCCTCCGGGTCAATACACGATTATCTATTCGGGTACCAACGGACATGTCGTGAAGAAAATCGTGAAACTCTAATGCTGCCCGTTTCTCCAGATGAAGCCGTCGATCACATAGTGCGTGATTTGCGGCACAGCGAGCAGCGGTACGATCAATGCGAGCGCGGGAGGGTGGATGAGCGGAGACACGGCGAAGCGGACATCATCATACCCGTCGCGCAAGCGCGCACGATGTATGCGCATTTGCAGGAATTGAAGGTCCCGTCCGACCTCATCACCCTCCCCAATGGCGGCCACGGCGGTGAAGGTACTCCGCCGGAAATGGCCAGGCACATGCAGGAAAGGATTGTAGAATGGGTAAAGAAGTATGGGAAGTAGGAGGCCTGTCGGGCCTAACGTATATCTTTACAGTTTTGAGACAAATGCCCGCACTCCTAAAATTAGTTACCGTCACCCTCACGTTTTTACTTGGTTTTCCAGCCAAAGGGCAATCCCTGTATTCCAAAGCTTTCGGAAAAGCAAACGACGAGCCGATCCTATTTTTGCACGGCGGCCCCGGAAGCAGCGCCGTCTACTTTGAAGCTACGACCGCCCAAAAACTCGCGAATGCCGGGTTTTACGTGATTATCTACGACCGGCGGGGCGAAGGCAGGTCGATGGACAGCGTGACAAGAATGAATTATGAAGAGTTTTTTGATGATTTAAACACCATCTATCAAAAGTACCACATTAACCGCGCCCATTTAATCGGTTTCAGTTTCGGCGGACTTGTTGCTACGCTTTATGCGGAAAAACATCCTGAAAAAGTCAAGTCTATTATCCTTGCGAGCGCATTAGTTTCCCAGCAGGCGTCGTACAACACCATTCTCCAATCCGTTGAAAGCATTTACAGGGATCAAAACGACGCGACGAACCTTGCGCAGATCAATACCATCAGGGAAATGGACAGCAATTCGCTTTCCTACCGAACGGCTGTTTTTGCGCACGCCTCCAAAAATGGCTTTTTCAGCCTTCCAAAACCCGATTTTGAAGCCCGGCAAATCTATTCGACCTATCCAACCGACACATTGATCGCCCGCTACGTGAAAAACGACCGGGCCGTTGAAACACTTTGGAAAAATGAAACGCGGAGAAATATTGATGTCACGCCGGTTTTGAAAAAATTCAGGAGCCGGAAGCTCCCGGTATACGCCATTTATGGAAAACAGGACGGCCTCTATTCAAAGCAACAGGTTGCCGGTTTGTCCCGCATTACGGGTAAGTCAAGGTTCGTTTACCTCGACAACTGCTCGCACACCTGCTTTGTGGATCAGCAAGCTCAATTTATCGCAGCATTGAAGCTCTGGCTTAAATAGATCGCCAATTTCGAATCCCGGACCTGAATGCACTATCAAGTCTGAACATCCCGGATTATATCATCAGCGTTTAAAAGACTAATCCGGCATTACCAGCTCCGTATGCTTCTTAGGATCAAACTTTTCATATCGGTATTCGACAATGACCACATTGTCATTTCTGGGAGAATAGGTTTCGCCTTCAAAGAAAGCCTTTCTACGCTTTCTGATATAATCCATTTCAGGTATCCGGACGTTCGTTGTGTCTGCTTCCTGCTTGTTGAGCCTATCGGTCGTGTAGCGGTGCCGTTCCTGTACGAGGCGGTTTTGTGCGTCGTAGGTGTACCAAATTGTGTCCGGGCCGGGTACCGTATAGTATCGTCCCAAATACATATGCTCAAACCAGACCATTTTTAGCTTTCCGCCACTATCGTATGCATACCGGCGGGTGAAATAGGCACTGGTATCGACCTCCGGCACTTGGGTAATGTACAATTTATAAT
>DATMSL010000315.1:0-1850 GCA_035565435.1 Dyadobacter sp.
GTAAAAAAACGCTCAATATCCGGGGCACGCTGCTCGATCTGTCGACGCCCGTGGTGATGGGTATTATGAATATCACCCCCGACTCGTTTTACTCCGGGAGCCGGGTTGGTGCGACGGACGAGATCGTCGAAAAGGCCGGCCAAATGCTTTCGGAAGGTGCCGGTATGATCGACATCGGCGGTTACTCCACACGCCCGGGCGCACGGGAGTTGAGCGCGGAGGAGGAGGGCGATCGCATTGAGTCCGCCGTGGAGCCATTGACTAAATTTTTCCCCGACCTGATCATTTCTGTTGATACCTTTCGGGCCGAAGTAGCAGAAAGAGGCATTCGCAAAGGGGCACATATGATTAATGATGTCGCCGGCGGAACGCTCGACGACGCCATGTTCGAGACCGTCGCCCGCCTGCGCGTACCGTATATATTAATGCATATGCGCGGGACGCCACAAACGATGAATAGTCTGACCGACTACGAACGCCTTGTGCCGGATATCCTCAGGGACTTAAGGCAGAAAGCAGTGGTGTTGCAAAGCAAGGGAGTCGCGGACCTGGTCATCGATCCGGGTTTCGGGTTTGCGAAGACCGTCGCACAGAATTTCGAGCTGATGCGGGAGCTGAAACAGTTCCAGTTGCTTGGGTACCCGGTGTTGGTGGGCATTTCACGCAAAACGACAATCTACAAAACCTTGCATATTTCGCCCGAAGAAGCGTTAAATGGTACAACGGTGCTTAATACATTGGCATTGGAGCGCGGGGCGTCGATTCTGCGTGTACACGATGTTAAACCTGCCGTGGAAGCGGTAAAACTGTGGATGGCCGCAGGTAACTATCCGAATTAAAATAGTAATTTAGTCGCTGTAAAATATCACCTTTCGTATGCGTGTGGGTTTTCTGAACATCAATTGGGCTGATATCCTGGATGTTTTTTTAGTGTCCATTCTTCTTTATCAGGTATATACCCTTGTTCGGGGAAGTATTGCAAGCAGGGTTTTTCTCGGGTATTTGTTCGTTTACGTCTTTTATCTGGTGGTCAAAGGGCTCGGTTTGGGGCTGCTGACAGCCATCCTGCAATACTTCATGGGCGTCGGTGCGGTAGCGTTGATCGTGATTTTCCAGCAAGAGATCCGGCGTTTTTTGCTCATTATCGGCAAGTCGACTATTTATACCAATAATGGGTTTCTCAAAAAGATCATCGGCAATTCGATGCGTGATTTCAAGGTAGAAAACCTGAAAGAGGTGATCGACGCGAGCAAGACCATCGCCGCAAACTTTACCGGCGCATTGATCGTGCTTAACAAGCGCGACGATTTGGGTAAATATGTAGAAACCGGTGAGATGCTGGATGCACGCGTTTCCAAGCCGCTGCTGGTGTCGCTCTTCAATCAGTACAGCGAGCTGCACGATGGGGCGGTAATCATTGTGGATGGAGTTCTGAAAGCGGCACGCTGCGTGCTGCCGGTGGCCGATGGCGTGGATGTGCCGTCGTCGCTAGGCTTTCGCCACCGTGCTGCGATGGGGATGAGCGAAGCTACGGACGCGATCGTCATCGTCATTTCGGAACAGACCGGTAAAATTTCATTGGCAGTGGAGGGAGAGCTGCACAGCAATATCCCTTACAACGAGCTGGAATCGCGGATCGAGGAATACCTGGCCTCGGATGTGCAGCGCATGCCGAAGTAGGTTTATTTTAATTAAAATATATTTTGGAAGGAAATTTGGCGTTTTGGGAAGCAATTTCTATTTTTGCAGACCGAAATGAGAAATAGAAAAATATTCATTACCAATGGCAAATCATAAATCAGCTTTAAAAAGAATCCGCGCCAACGAAACTAAGCGTTTGCGTAATCGTT
>DATMSL010000316.1:0-10009 GCA_035565435.1 Dyadobacter sp.
CTGGAACCTTGCCGATTTTGAAAGTCAGCATTATCATTTGAAGGTGTACGGCCCGAACGGCTTCTTCCGGGAATACAGCGGCAACAAAGAAAATAGTTTCCTAAAGGTAGAATGTGCCTACCAGCTCGACCGTAGCAAAAAACCAACTGGCCATATTGAATTGAAAATCAGCAACCTGCATCCAAGCCAAAAGACTGTGTTGAAGGTTACCGACAATACTTACGGAGCTGCTGTTCAAACCATTACACTCGAAAAAACGCCCGCAGGCGCAAAATCGAAAAAGAGCATCGTGCTGAACCTTGCCAAAAGCTTCAACTGGTACGATTTCACCGTCGCAATCGAAGGTGCAGAAAATGCGTTCTCGCGGTTTGCCGGGCACGTGGAAACCGGTGCTGCCAGCCAGAGCGACCCTTACATGGGTCAAATGCTGAGCTAATATATATTCCATCGTCAGGCCATTTCTTGGCCTGACACTTTGTCATTCCGGTTTTATAGGAAAGTTGCTGGTACGGGGTTTTTAATAAAACTCCCAGTGACCGGCTGAAAGGGCAGGTCAGAAGTCCAGAATCAAATCATACTTAACTTATAAAATAGAACAATGGGAAAAATTATTGGCATAGACTTAGGAACAACGAACTCCTGCGTGGCTGTCATGGAGGGTAACGAGCCGGTTGTAATAGCCAACAGCGAAGGTGCCCGCACTACCCCTTCCGTAGTTGCTTTCATGGATAATGGTGAACGCAAAATCGGAGCACCGGCCAAACGTCAGGCGATTACCAATCCCAAGCATACTATTAGCTCCATCAAAAGATTCATGGGTAAAAAATACGATGACACAACGTCTGAAATGAAGACGGTTGCGTACAGCGTAGAAAAAGGCCCTAACAATACTCCACGCATTCCTATCGGCGACCGCCTGTACACACCACAGGAAGTTTCTGCATTCATTTTGCAAAAAATGAGACAAACTGCGGAAGACTATCTGGGTCAGGAAGTTACCGAAGCGGTAATCACTGTTCCTGCATACTTCAACGATGCGGAACGTCAGGCTACGAAAGAAGCTGGTCAGATCGCCGGTTTGGATGTAAAACGTATCATTAACGAACCTACTGCTGCTGCCCTGGCTTACGGCCTCGATAAACAGCATAAGGATATGAAAATTGCCGTGTTCGACTTGGGTGGTGGTACTTTCGACGTATCTATCCTTGAACTGGGCGACGGTGTATTTGAAGTAAAATCTACCGACGGTGATACCCACCTGGGTGGTGACGACTTCGACCAGGTGATCATCAACTGGTTGGCCGACGAGTTCCTCAAAGACGAAGGCGTTGACCTGAGAAAAGATCCTATGGCATTGCAGCGTTTGAAAGAAGCTGCTGAAAAAGCAAAAGTTGAATTGTCGAGCTCGGCTCAGACTGAAATCAACCTGCCATATATCTTCCCGGTGGACGGTATTCCAAAGCACCTGGTACGCACTTTGACTCGTGCAAAATTCGAACAACTCGCTGATTCTCTGTTCCAACGCATGATGGAACCCTGCAAGAGAGCGATGAAAAACGCAGGATATTCAAACAGCGACATCGACGAGGTAATCCTCGTAGGTGGTTCGACTCGTATCCCTCGCGTGCAGGAAGAAGTAGAGAAATTTTTCGGTAAAAAACCTTCGAAAAACGTGAACCCTGACGAAGCTGTGGCCGTAGGTGCTGCAATCCAGGGTGGTGTACTTACCGGTGAAGTGAAAGACGTACTTCTTTTGGACGTTATTCCTTTGTCACTCGGTATCGAAACATTGGGTGGTGTGTTCACCAAGCTGATCGAAGCGAACACTACTATTCCTTCGAAGAAAACTGAAACATTCTCGACTGCTGCTGATAATCAGCCATCTGTGGAAATCCACGTATTGCAAGGAGAGCGTCCGCAAGCTTCGAACAACCGTACACTCGGCCGTTTCCACTTGTCTGACATCCCGCCAGCACAACGCGGTGTACCTCAGATCGAAGTGACATTCGACGTGGATGCGAACGGTATCCTGCATGTTTCTGCGAAAGACAAAGGAACCGGCAAAGAGCAAAAGATCCGTATCGAAGCTTCCAGCGGTTTGACCGACGCCGAAATCAACAGAATGCGTGAAGAAGCGAAAGCGAACGAAGCTGCTGACAAAGCGGAACGTGAAAAAATCGAAAAAATCAACGGCGCTGACAGCCTGATCTTCTCAACAGAGAAACAGTTGAAAGAATATGGCGACAAACTTTCTGACAGCAACAAGTCAAGCATCGAAGCTGCATTGGCAGAACTGAAAGCCGCACACCAGTCTCAGGATCTTACAGCAATCGACGCTGCATCCGAAAAACTGAATGCTGCATGGCAAGCTTCCGCTCAGGAAATGTACGCACAAGGTGGTGAAGGCCAACCCGGTGGCGCGCAGCCAGGTGCAGGTGGCCCGACCGGAAACCCTGGTGCAGGTGCCGGCAACAACAATGCAACCGACGACGTGACGGACGTCAACTTCGAAGAAGTGAAATAAGAATGAGATTAGAAAAAATCCCCGTCCGTTAAACAGATGGGGATTTTTTTTACACGCAGTGTTACATTTTGGGGTGACAAAGCGTATATAATAATAGAAAATCAGCCCCTAAGCCAGTGGCACTGATTTTTTCAAAACGAAACAAATCTTCATCAATCTAATCAAACCACTAAACAATTCAGACTCCTATGGACGCAAGAATCGCATTACCAGAATTGATGTACCTTTCTCCAACTACCCGCGAAAAAGCGGTGGCCGTCGCCCAGGAACTTCTACGATCTACTAACATCTCCCCTCGCGAGGCCGTTTCCAAAGCAATTCTGATTGCGAAAAATTGGGCGGTTAAAAATGTGAACCGCCGCGTTTGGAAAAAATTGAAAGCTGTCGAAAAAGAAATGATATGATCGAACTGAAATTCAAAGATCAGGTCGTCATCGTTACGGGGTCCAGTTCCGGGATCGGAAAGGCTTGTGCATTGCATTTCGGAAACAACGGCGCTCATGTGGTCGTGAATTACAGTTCCAATGCAGCCGCAGGCCAGGAAGTCGTCGACGAAATCCGGGCCAATGGAGGAAGCGCGATTCTGGTAAAAGCCGATGTGAGCAAGGAAGATGAAGTGAAAGCCCTGTTTGCAGAAACCGTTAACCAGTTCGGGCACGTGGATGTACTCGTGAGCAATGCCGGCTTGCAAAAAGACTCACCGTTTCTGGAAATGACTTTAGAGCAATGGCAAAAGGTAATCGACGTCAATCTGACGGGCCAGTTCCTTGCCTGTCGCGAAGCCGCTAAGCAATTTATCGCTCAGCAACAAGCAGTTACAGAACCCAGCCATAGTGAACTGGCGATCGGCAAAATCGTATTGATGAGCTCCGTACATGACGTGATCCCCTGGGCGGGGCATGTCAACTATGCTGCTTCGAAGGGCGGGGTGATGATGTTTATGAAATCGATATCGCAGGAGCTTGCGCCATACAAAATTCGTGTGAACTCAGTAAGCCCTGGTGCAATCAAAACGCCTATCAACAAAGAGGTCTGGTCGGATCCCGATAAATATCAAAGCCTGCTTCATCTGATTCCCTACAAGAGGATCGGTACCGCACAGGATGTCGCGAAAGCAGTAGCCTGGCTGGCATCGGACGATTCGGATTACGTGAATGGCGAAACGTTATATATTGATGGTGGGATGACATTGTACCCTGAGTTTGCCGACAACGGCTAAGTGGGCTTTTCAAGTGTAGTCAGGAGCTGTCAAGCCTAGTCAAGTGTAGTCAGGAGCTGTCAAGCCTAGTCAGATGTTGTCATTAATTTAATAAAAAAACGTCAGGCCGTTTATGCCTGACGTTTTTTGCGGGCAGCGATTGATAATCAGTAATCATTTCCAAGACTCGACTATTTCTGACTACACTTGACCATACCTGACCACACTTGACCACACTTGACCACACTTGACCATACCTGACCACACTTGACAATTTACCTGACCAAACTTGACAACTCCTAACTACACTTGACAATTTACCTGACCAAACCTGGCAATCGCCGCGTTACAAACTCCCCCTGCTCCGCCGGCCAGTCATCACTACCATGCTAAATTGGCTCAAATAACCCTTTTTTAGCCATCATATTAACAAAATTCAAAAAATGAACCGTAACTTTCGGCATACAATTTTACGTTTATGATCTCAAAATTTTCACAATCGATCGCTCAATTCATCGCTCAACATCAATGGATTATCTGGTTTTGGAGCTTCTTAATCTTGGTTGCGTGCACTTGGCCGGGGAAAGATTTGCCCGCAGCACCGACCGTAGGTTTCGATAAAATTGTCCACTCGGGACTATTTACGATATGGGCGATTCTCGCGCTGATTATTTACCCTGAAAAAAGCCGTCTGGTGGTTGGATTGGGAATGGCTTACGGGCTGGGGCTGGAATTTTACCAGCAGCTTCTGCCATTTGACCGCACTTTTGACTGGTGGGACGCTGTGGCAGATGCTGCTGGCGTATTAATCGGTTATCTTTTTACAAAACTGGTGCTGAAAAATTAGCGCCAGCGTTTGTACTGATTAATCAAACCGTTGGTCGAACTGTCGTGGTTGGTAACCGGCCAGTCATTTTGCAACTCAGGATAAATTTTGTTGGCCAACTGTTTGCCAAGCTCAACACCCCATTGGTCGAAGCTATAAATATTCCAGATGATGCCTTGTACGAAAATCTTGTGCTCGTACATCGCTATCAGGCTACCCAATACTTTCGGAGTAATCTTCTTTACGAGGATCGAGTTGGTCGGACGGTTACCTGAGAAAACTTTGAATGGAGCAATCTGCTCGATTTCCGCATCGCTCTTTCCGGCAGCTTTCAGTTCGGCGCGTACTTCCTCATCGGTCTTGCCGTTCATTAACGCTTCGGTTTGCGCGAAGAAGTTGGATAGCAACATTTTGTGGTGCTCACCCAGCGGGTTGTGGCTAACGGCCGGTGCGATAAAGTCGCAAGGGATCAGTTTCGTCCCCTGGTGGATCAGCTGGTAAAATGCGTGCTGACCATTGGTACCCGGCTCACCCCAGATTACCGGACCGGTTTGGTAGCCAACCGGCTTGCCATCACGGCCCGTGCTCTTTCCGTTACTTTCCATATCACCTTGCTGGAAGTAAGCTGCAAAACGGTGCATGTACTGGTCGTAGGGAAGGATCGCCTGTGTTTGTGCGTCGAAGAAATCGTTATACCAGATTCCGATCAATGCGAGGATCACAGGAATGTTTCGTTCCAGCTTAGTAGTCCGGAAATGCTTGTCCATCTCGTGCGCGCCCGCGAGCAGCTGCTCGAAATTCTGGAAGCCCACGTAACAAGCGATCGACAAACCAATCGCCGACCACAATGAGTAGCGGCCTCCTACCCAATCCCAGAACCCAAACATGTTTTCCGGATCGATACCAAACTTCTCTACTTCCGAACGATTGGTTGAAATCGCAACGAAATGCTTTTTCACATGTTCTTCATCCGAAGCCTTTTCCAGGAACCAGCTGCGCGCGCTGTGCGCATTCGCCATTGTTTCCTGGGTAGTGAAAGTTTTAGACGCGATCATAAACAAGGTCGTCTCCGGATTCAGCGACTTCACGGTTTCCGCAATGTGCGTACCATCCACGTTGGATACGAAATGTACATTCAGCCCATTTTTCGCATAAGCTTTCAGCGCTTCGGTCACCATTACCGGGCCCAGATCGCTACCGCCGATACCAATGTTCACAATGTCAGTGATCTCCTTTCCGGTATAACCCTTCCACGCTCCCGATCTTACCCGCGTCGAAAAGTCCTTCATTTTTGCAAGCACCTCGTTCACGTCCGGCATTACATCCTTGCCGTCCACGAGCACGGGCTCATTGGAGCGGTTGCGTAATGCGGTGTGCAAAACGGCACGTCCTTCGGTCACATTGATTTTCGCGCCGGTGAACATCGCCTCGATCGCCTCGGCCAGACCAGCTTCTTCTGCCAGTTGAACCAGGTATGAGCGGGTACGCGAGGTAATGCGGTTTTTGGAATAATCCAGCAATATATCCCCAAAACGGATGGAGAATTTCTTATGGCGGTCGGTGTCTTCCTCGAAAAGTGTTTTTAAATGCTTTTGCGAAATGGTTTTGTGATGCGTTTTCAGCTTTTTATAAGCCGCCAACTGATCAAAGGGGACGTTTGATAGCATTAGTTTTGGCGTTATGGTAAAAAAATCAAACCTTGGTCATGCAAAAATAGGGTTTTACGGCACTTAATGCGCTTTTCCCTCATTAACTCGCCTGGCAAACTCCCCTGAAATACCCTACCGACTCGGCGATGCCGGCCAGCGGCTCTTTCATATCTTTCTCATATTCAAGGCTGCACGACCCGGTGTATTTCACTTTGCGCAGCATTTTCACAAATGCAGGAATATCGATAATTCCTCTTCCCAGTTCACAGGTTTTGCCATCTTTGGTAGCTGCCGTCACATTTTTGAGGTGAATGTCGAAAATACGTTTGCTGTACTTACCCAGGTCAGCCACCGAATCCTGATTGTCGCGACGGTTATGGCCCATATCAAAACAAAGCCCTACACGCGGGTCGAGATCCTTCACATGATTGTATACCGAAGTTGCATTGGGATACAATTTATCTTCCGGACCATGGTTGTGGATCGCATAGCGGATATTGGTCTCCTTCACTTTTTGCTCCACATATTTCAGGTCATCATGGTTGGGAATACCGACGATCAGATCCACGCCTACTCTTTTCGCATAATCGAATGCATTATCAATGTCCTGGTGAGTTTTGGTGTAAATCGGGCCTACCGCGTAACCGGTCACACCTGCGTCCTTCAATTTCTGATGAAATGCGGTGATCTGCTCGGCGGTACTGTTGTAAGGCAAATGAAAGTCTTTGATACACAAATAATGAACATCTGTCTTCTTCATCATTTCGAGCGCCTCGTCGAGTTTGAAATGCACAAAACTATAACCGGCCATACCTAGCTTGAAAGTATCCTCTTTCTTAGCCGAAGCCGCGTTGCTTTTCTCTGGAAGTGAAATCATACTGCCGGCCATTAGCCCGGCGATGCCTTTCTTGACAAATGTTCTTCTCGAATTCATTCTATTTAAATTAAAGGTAATTGCTGTATACGTAAAAGACGAAGAGTCGCGGATTTACCACCTATCGGCTCAAATCTTAAGTTTTATACCAACCCTGTTGATCGCTCCGGTAAGCAAAATAACCAACAACGAAAAACAGGCAGATTTCACCAGGCCAATCATTCCCGTGCGCAGGTAAACCGGCAGGCTGATTCCCAAAAGTGTGATGACGGCATACCATATATAGGGAATAAGGTAACAGGTCAATGTCGCGGTTCCGGCAGGTCGGATGACATTCGCCCAGTTTTTGATATTTTTCAAATCAACAAGCCAAAACAGGAATGCGAACGCCAAAAAGCTGATCCCCGAGCAAATGCCCACCCACGCCGGTGTAGCCCTGATTTTTGAAATACCCCAGAATGGCCGCGTGCCAAAACCGTAGGCTAATGCGATGAATCCCAGCACCACCAAAATGATGAGGTATGTAGTTCCGGCCGCATTCCCGTTGACACGGTTCCGGTAAATCACCGACGCCACAACACCTCCCATTACAAAAGCAGGCATCGAGCCGCTGCCGACGATCCAGACATATTCTTTGACCGGATCAAGCAAATCGAGCGCCCCGGCAAAGTCGGCCAGATTGAACAGAACGAAAAACAACCACCCACCAAGCGCCCATGTGAGACGGTCACGCGTGGGCACGTACGTGAGCGCGCCGAGCAGGTATGACCAACCAATGAGGCCCAGGATACCGTACCAATGCGTCTCCATCCACGACGGGTCCGCAGGGTCGCCGCCTTTGTAAATCAATGCGAGTCCGGCAAGCAACAGATAACCGGCCACTTTCAATGCAATATAAAATCCCTTCTTTCCGGGGTTCGAAGGATACACATTCCAGATCAGGAAAAACGCAATCACCATCCCGATTTCCCATATGTATTTACTGACTACCATCGCCTCGCCAGCGATATTCTCGTAGTTTACGATAAATATCCCCATGAGCAGCAAAGCAAATGTACGCTCAGCAATATGCCTGATAATCAATGCATCAGAATCGCCTTTTTTCTTACGATTGGCAATGGCGAAGGGAATAGAAAGACCGACAATGAACAAAAACCCCGGAAATACCACATCCGAAAGGCCCATGGCATCGTCGGTGGCTTTGCTGTGTTTCAACCAATCGGGAACGCCTTCGAGCGTCCACAGATCGTTTACAAAAATCATCAAAAACATGGTGACCGCCCTGAATACGTCAATCGAATCCAGGCGGAGCGAGGGGGAACTAGGGGGCATCGTTAGAAGGTTTGGATTTAGGAAGACCTAATATAATCGTTTTTCGCCTTCTGACGGCACGATTCTTCATTTTGCGTCGCACAAAATGCCGCCAAGCATTAATAATTCATGCGAAATTTGGAAAGGTCGGGCTTGTGCTGTTTCTCTCTTTTCAACTCGTATTCATAAATCAACCGGCCCAGGTTTTTCATGAACGGATAGCACACTTCCTTGTATTCGTAGCGGTCATCATTGTAAACACCATCCTCGTTAGACTGGACGACGGCACTTAGCATAAACTCTACATCATTCTCAAAATCAACGAAATAGGCATTATCAATAATAAAGCCGTACGAATCGCCATATTTGTTAAAAATCCTCATTCCTTTCTGCGGGGCGGCTTCCTTATCTGCTCCGTAGAACAGGAATTTGGCGTAAAGCGGCCAGTATTCCGAAGGATCGTAGTGCGGAAAATCGCTCTCGTTCGGCAGTTTGCTCATATAAGTGTAAATCAACTTGTAATCATCTTTCGTGAGATGAAAGCGCTCGTTTTCAGGAAAAACTTCTGGAAAAAGCAGCTTTTTCATCACCACCTGCTGATCGGTGAGGCTGAATGCATTCTTATTCGCCATATTGAATGGCTTCTTCACGAGCCGGTCCGAGCTATCCATGTAAGCGCGGCCCATGGATGTATTAGTAAGATTTAGCGGATAATCTTTCGGATCGAATTGGCCGGGCTGGCTGTACAGCAGCTTGTTACCTGCATAAAAGCTAACCGGATTAGTGTGCCTGGAAGTCTCCTCGGTATCCTTTACTGCATACCGGTTGAGAATGCGGCTGGTACTTAGACCATTCTTCCGCAGCCGCTCGTTCATTTCCGCCCGCCCGATCCATTCATAGAGCCGATTATAAGCATCGTTGTCGCTCACGAGCAATATTTTCTTGATATAATGTTCCAGGGAAGGCAGCCCATTGGCGGCACTGCTGTCATGATCTACGCGTGTCTGCTTCGTAAAGTCTGCGCCCGTCATCATCGCGCTCGTGCGGCTCAGACCATCAATTTTCAGCTCATTGAGCTTTTCCAATGCAAAAATCACAGTCGGTAACTTCACCGTGCTTGCCGGAAAAAAGTAATGCAGGTCGTCGAGATTGTAACTGAAACTTTTGAAATGCGGAATATTTGTCCTATCCCGGTCAATCTGCGTATAAAGTATCTGGACCTGGTTCTTCTGCGGGTGATTCAGAATTTTGCCAAACAGCTCCGGTCGGCTCCACATCAGTTTTTCAAGCAAAACCGTATCCGGTTTCTGCGCGAACACAGCCTGACTAACCAAAAGCATCAAGAGTAATAGCCTCACCATATGCATAACTATTTACATACTACCTCTCCCCTTTCTTCCATCCTCCCTTTCCTCCATCCTCCATTCTTCATTCATCCCAATCATCCACATAAGAACCTTCTTCCGTCTTGGTCGAATGCTCCACCGCGTCATCAATTTCCTTCATTTCCGCGGCAGTGAGATTCCGCCATTTACCCACCGGCAAGTCATTCAACGCGACGTTCATGATCCGAACGCGTTTCAGTTTGGTTACATTATAACCCAGGTACTCGCACATCCGGCGAATC
>DATMSL010000317.1:0-1775 GCA_035565435.1 Dyadobacter sp.
CGGATCGCCGGCCGCCGGATCGCCGGTCGCCGATTTTTTCAGATTTACGAAACGAAACAGGTTGTTATTGGCCTGCTCGGGCGTTTGGTCGCCGAGCAAGATACCCCATGGTTCGAGTCCCGGCACCCGGTCGAAAATCACTTTCATCATGGCAATCACCGGGATTGAAAGGAACATACCCGACAATCCTGCAAGCGCACCGCCTACGAGCACGCCCACGATCGATACCAACGCATTAATGCGTACTTTGGAGCCGACAATGAACGGCACCAGAAAATTGTTATCGATCACCTGAACGGCGATAAATACTCCCACAACCCCCAGAAGCACATCGATTTCAGGATGGCTGATGAACGTCACCATTACCGCCAGGGCGGTCGCAACGAGGCCGCCGATATAGGGTACCAAATTGAGGATCGCGGCCATCACTCCCAATAGAATTGCATATTGTACATTCAGGACCAACAATCCGGCGGAGTTGAGGACAGCCACAGCGGTTGTTTCCAGCAAGAGCCCTACCATGTAACTCTGGATAATAGATTTGATCTGCCCGAGTATTTCCAGTACGCGCTGCTTTTGTTCTTCTGCGAAAAGCACGACCGTGAAATGGATCAGCATCGCACGGTAATAGAGCAGCAGAAAGGTATAAATAGGGATGAGGATCAGCGTGCCGAGTGGCCCCGTTACCACCCCTAGCGTTTCCGGCCCCTGGAACGTCTCGAGCGTTTTGCTTTGCGCATTCTTCAAATATTCGGCTTGCTGGCGATAGCTAACACTGTACTCGCGGCGGATCCAGCGCCGTGCGTCGCGGTAGAAGAGGTCGATGTTCCTTTTGAGTTTTGGCCATTCGTCGGAGAAGTCAGCCAGCTGCATGGAAATGAGTATTGTTACTGCCGAAACGATCAGGACCGCGATTAATAATGCCAGTGTGATAGAGAGCAATTTGGGGATCCCGATGCGGATAAACAGGCGTTCGAGTGGCCTAAGCAGCACAGCCAGCAACCCGGCCAAGGCCAGCGGCACGATAATGTCCTGCCCAAGATAAATCGCGAGCATAATAATCCCGATCGCAAGCAGGGTTAGGGAGAGTTTCTGATAGAAGGGTTGGGGGGCGGTGGTGTTCACGTTGCGTTTGGAAATTTATAACTCTGGTTATGAGTCTATTATCTATATTTGAGCTTTGCACGCACTCATCAATATGGTCATTATTAGTTTCCGCACTATACGAGAATTTGGCTTGCTATATCCTGAAGCTGAAAAAGCGCTTTTCTCCTGGTTTGAAAATGCCTGCGACGCAGATTGGTCTAGCTTTCATGACGTTAAGAAAACATTCAATTCTGTCGATGCAGTTGGGAATGACCGATATGTTTTTAATGTTAAAGGAAATAAATACAGACTTGTAACGCTTATCCTATTTCCTATAAGGACAATATATATCTTGTTTCTGGGTACCCATGATGCTTATGACAAAATTGATGCATCAAAAATCAAATTTAAAAGGTGATGAAAGAGATCGTCGAAAAAATTCTGACCGAGGAGCAGTATGAGAAGTTGATGAATGAGATTTTAGATTTGATGAACAAAGGCGAAAAGAACTTGTCCGAATCTGAGTTGGATACGATACGAGAAATGGCCTTGCTTGCACGGGCATACGAGCGGGAGCATTACTATCCATCACACTTGCGCTAACGAGTGCAATCTAAAATAATCTTTCTATATCTTCTTCCCCAAACAAACGCTCCGGGATTCCTCAGGAAATTCTCCAAAATGTGGAA
>DATMSL010000318.1:0-5632 GCA_035565435.1 Dyadobacter sp.
ACGTCCCGCGCCTTATTAAACCAGCCTCCGACAACCCGCTACGCACCTAACTATCAAGAGATCAGTGCTATATGAATGAATTCTACAAACTAGTTCTCCTCTTCTCATTAGGATGCGTTCTCTCTTTTAGCCAATGCACCTCCATAGGACAGGGCAACGACGCAAAAAAGAATGCCGAGGTGGTGGAATCCAAGCCACAGGAAGGCTTTGCCGAAGACACTATCCTCATTCACAAATACCATAAGCTTGCCTCCGAGTATTTGTTTCAGGATGCGGAAAAGTCGATGTTCTATTCCAAGCATGTACTAAGGCTCTCACAAAAACACCAATGGGCGAAAGGGAAACTCCTTGCCTATAACTTGCTGAGTACCTATTATTTGCTGGATGGCAGCTACGATGTCTTGCGGGAACTTTCCAATGAAACGATTACCCTGTCGAAACAGTTGAATATGCCCATGTTCACTGCTCATGGTAAACGTTTCCTTGGTGAAAGCTACTCCGAATACCGTCAATGGGACTCTTCCCGGATCAATTACGAGCATGCCATACAGATCTTCACCCATCTGAAAGCCGATAGCTCACTCGCATTGAGCATCGAAAACCTGGGCAACTGCTACCGCGAAAAAAGTATGTATGACGTGGCGGTGAAACTGTACAACCAGTCATACAAGATATTCGACAAAATGAACTCCGACTGGGGCCGTGCTACGGTCCTGCAAAGTATCGGTTACATGCACGTGCGTACGGCCAACTATGCTGAGGCCGAAAAATATTTTTTGCAAAGTATTGCGCTGTTCCGCAAGATCCAGAACCGATACGGAGAGCTGAACTGCCTGAACGACCTGAGCAACACCTACTACTATCAGAAAAAGTATGACGAGTCCATCGAGGCCGGCCTCAGGGCATTGACCTATTCTAAAATCTATCATTCGACACAGCAAACCAACTGGGCACTCGTAACACTTTCCCGCTCCTACAAGGCAAAAGAGATGTATGATGTGGCTCTGAATTACAGTCAGGCGGTCAACTATACACGACGGATGATTCATGACGAGACGATCAAACGCCAATACACGATGTACCAGCTGATGTACGACAACGAGCTGATGGACTCCGAAATCCAGCAGAAAATCATCAGCGAGCAGCGCACCGTACAGCGGTTCCTGATCGGCTTCTCCTGCCTTGTTATCCTGTTTGCGATCTTTCTCTGGTTCAATAACAAAAAGCTCCGCAGGAAAAACGCTGAAATACAGGCCGCACTCATCGAAGGACAGACGATTGAAAGAAAGCGCGTCGCAGCGGAACTGCACGACCACCTCGGCGGTACATTGGCGTCGCTGAACTGGTATTTATATGGAATTGATAAAAAAGTACTCTCAGAAGAAGAACAAAAGATCTACGAAAGCGTACACCAGATGGTAGGGGCTGCTTATAAGGAAGTGAGGAGCCTCTCGCACAACCTGATGCCCGCCGAGCTCGAAGAACACGGATTGATCATGGCCCTGAAACGGCTCATCAGCAAACTGAACGAAAACAAGAATATCGCATTTGCATTCAACCAAAAAGGGATGAACAACCGGCTCAACAACAAGATCGAGTTTGAGCTGTACAGCATTGTATTGGAATTGACCAACAACATCATCAAACACTCCGGCGCCACCGAGGCATCGGTTGATTTGACGGAAAACCTCAAAACGATCGTCCTCGTGGTGAGCGATAACGGCACCGGAATGATCGAGCCCAGCCGACAGGGAGTTGGGTTGAGAAATATCAAAAGCCGCGTGGAAAGTCTGCACGGCAAAATACAGATTCACAGCGAGGACCAAAACGGCATTCGCGTCGAAATCGAGATCCCGAAAGTGATCATCAAGTGATTTTCCCGCACAATGAGACTGTAACGGCACATTTAGTCGTTACATTTTATAGAAAAGATTGAAGCACCCTCATGAATGTTACAGAAAAGGCTCAGGAATTCATTACCGAGAGCGAAAATAGTCTCCATAACGGCTCGTTCGTCAAACTCTCGCTCGGCAACTACCACGGCACCGATGAAAGTCTGAAAAATATCTACATCAAGAAAGTCCTCATCAAGAAAGAGCCACGGCTTAGCCTTAATTATCGCCACAAAACGCGCGACATTACCAAAAACCACACATACGAAGAGGTAATCGGGATGCTTGGGCAATGGCTCGGCAACGATTTTCGAGTGGCAACTTTGCAAATGACCGATTCGGATGTGCTTTTTGAAATGCATCCCAGCGGAAAAACTACGTTGAAGAAAAAGGCCGTCGCCAACCGGGATGCGCCTTCCCTGAGCCACGACAAGAACAAAAACCGGCTTATTTCATCGAATGGCAAAGGCTACCTGTTCGATCTCAAAATCACCGACCAGCAGGGCAATGTGTTCCAAAATGCGCAGGACAAATTCCGGCAGATCAACCATTACATCGACATTCTGAGCAGTCTGATCAGGGAAATTAACCCGGGAAATGCGGTCAGGGTGGCGGATATGGGCTCGGGCAAGGGCTACCTTACATTTGCCCTGTACGACTACCTTAAAAATGTACTGAAACTCACGCCGGAGGTAACCGGTATCGAGTTCAGGGAAGATCTGGTGACATTATGCAACCAGATCGCTCAAAACGCCGGTTTCGAAGGACTGTTGTTCCGGGAAGGTACGATCGACCAGTTCGATGCAGCCGGCACGAATATCCTCATCGCGCTCCACGCCTGCGACACCGCTACCGACGACGCTATCTCCAAGGGTATCCAGGCGGAATCCGATCTGATCGTCGTTGCGCCCTGCTGTCACAAACAAATCCGCAGGCAAATCGAGAAACACAAGGCTGAAAACGACGTCAGTTTCCTGACGCGGCACGGTATTTTCTTGGAAAGACAGGCGGAAATGGTAACCGACGGGATCCGCGCGCTGGTATTGGAATATTTCGGCTATAAAACGAAAGTGTTCGAATTCATTTCCGATGCTCACACGCCTAAAAACGTACTGATAGTGGGAGCGAGAGGTAAGCGGACGGAAAAATCACAGGCGGCTGCGCTCGAAAAGATCCGGGAAGCCAAGCGGTTCTTTGGCATTGAATACCATCATCTTGAGAGATTGACGGGCATTTGAAGCCTCAAAAATGCCCCTTTTCCCTTCGTAATAGCTATATTTGCAACTTTTTGTGAACTGAATAATTAATTATGTGGAATAAAATAGCAACTTACATTATCCGCTACCGGCTTTTGTGGGTTGCATTAGTGTTAGTATCAACGGTCTTCATGGCCTATGAAGCCAGCAAAATTGAACTCTCCTACAATTTCGCACGCATCCTGCCCTCCAACGATCCCGTAGAGAAAGAATACCAGGACTTCCGCAAGCTTTTCGGTGAAGACGGTAGCGTGATGGTGATCGGCTGGCAGGACCCGCAGCTTTTCGAGATCAACAAATTCCGCGACTGGTGCAAACTCTCGCAGCAAATTAAGGAGACGGAAGGGATCAAGAACGTGCTTTCGTTGGCCAATGTCTACAAAATCGCCCGCAACGACAGCCTCACCCGTTTCGATTTTTCCCCGGTTATCCGCGATATTCCCAACACCCAGGCAGAGGCCGACAGCATTAAAAAAGAGATCGCCAATCTACCTATTTATGAAGGGTTGGTGCTCAACAGCAAAACCAACGCGACGCTGATCGTTATCACCTTCAACGACAAAGAGCTCAACTCGAAACGCCGCCTGACGATCGTTGATGATATTGAAAAAATGTCCGAAACGTTCGCCGCCAAATACAATACCGATCTGCATTATTCCGGGATGCCTTATATCCGGACGGTGAATATGAAGAAGATCTCCGGCGAAATGGAGCTTTTCATGGGTCTGGCGGTATTCGTAACACTGCTCATTCTTTGGGCTTTTTTCCGCTCGTTCCGGCTTACTTTGCTCTCCATTATAGTCGTGCTCATCGGCGTAGTGTTCTCAGTAGGAATTCTGCATTTATTTAATTACAAAATCACCGCCCTCACCGGCCTCATACCACCGCTGCTCATCGTCATCGGGGTCCCGAACTGCGTGTTCCTGATCAATAAATATCAGGCAGAGCTCGTATCGCATAACAACAAGGACGAGGCATTGCGCGAAATGATCCGTCAGATCGGGCTATCGACGTTCCTGGCGAATATGACGACGGCGATTGGTTTTGGGGTGTTTTATTTCACCAACAGTATTTTGCTTGTGGAATTTGGTGTGGTGGCAGCCATCAGCGTGATGGTAACCTACGTGCTTTGCCTGGTGTTATTGCCCATCACCTTGCATTACATGAGCACGCCCAAGCCCCGCCATTTGAAGCACCTTGAAGGGAAATGGGCATTCGGGTTCCTGAGGATGGTGAACAGCCTGGTACACAACCGTCGGAAAGAGATTTACATTGCCATGGTGGTATTGATCATCGTTTCGGCGTTCGGTATGACCAAGATCCAGACGATCGGTTATGTGGTGGATGATTTGCCCAAAAAGGATGTCGTGTACACCGACCTCCGCTTTTTTGAGAAGAACTTCAATGGTGTGTTGCCTTTCGAGGTTATGATCAATACCCGGCAGCCAAACGGTGTTTTCGCGGATCAGGCCAGGACTTTGTACAAGATCAAGGCCTTACAAAACGAAATGGCTAAGTTTCCCGAGTTTTCGAAACCGGTTTCCATTGTAGAGGCATCCAAATTCCTCTACCAGGGCTACCGGGGCGGCGATGCCAAATATTACGCATTGCCCGGCGTGCTGGAACTGAACAAAATGGCCCCTTATCTTCAAAGCCAGCAAGGCGCAGCCAAACAGCTGACTTCGTTCCTGAACGAGGATAAAAGTGTTACCAGGGTTAGTTTCCAGATGGCCGATGTCGGTTCCGAGCGCATTAAGGAGCTGATGAGTCGCATCCGTCCGAAAGTCGATTCGATTTTCAGTCCTGAGAAATACAAGGTAGGCCTCACCGGCCACAGCCTGGTGTTCCTGAAAAGCAACGATTACCTGCTCAGCAATTTGTACGAGAGCCTCCTCATTGCGATCGTCCTGATCGCGATCGTAGGCATGGCTCTTTTCCGCTCCATTCCTATTATCCTGCTTTCCAAGCTCCCATGCCTGATCCCGCTCGCATTGACGGCCGGCATCATGGGGTATTTCGATATTTATTTCAAACCGACGACGATCCTGATTTTCAGCATTACGTTCGGTATAGCCTCGGACGGGACGGTTTACTTCCTGACACGCTACCGCGAGGAGCTGTACAAAAAAGGCCTAACTCCGTCGAAAGCGGTAACGGCGTCTATTTTCGGAACCGGTTTGAGTATGATTTATACGGCAGTGATCCTTTTCTGCGGGTTCTCGATTTTCGCGGCGTCCAGCTTCGGCGGAACCGCTGCGATGGGTGTGATGGTATCAATCACGTTGTTGGTGGCGATGTGTACCAACCTGATCCTTTTGCCTGCATTGTTGCTTTCAATTGCCAAACGTCAGGGGAAAAATGTGAAACCCAGCTAAACGGGGCTCAGAGTTTAGGGTTTAATGTTTACGAGTTTGTAGTTTAATGTTTACTTTAAGCTCTTGAACTCATAGACTCCATTCAAAACTCCTGTTACCAAATGAAGAA
>DATMSL010000319.1:0-5768 GCA_035565435.1 Dyadobacter sp.
GATTACATTCAACATATCACAACACATTGATTATCAATGCAAAAAAATCCGATAACCAATCACTATTCTTGGCCATCATTGACCTCACCTGACCATCAATGACAATCCCCTGACATGATCGAACTCAAAAAATCCCTGATCCTCGCCTCCAACTCCCCCAGAAGAAAACAATTACTCCACGACGCAGGCTTCGCATTCACCGTCGAAGTGCTCCCAACCGACGAAAGTTACCCAACGGACCTTCCTGCGGAGGAGGTAGCCGGCTACATTTCACGGGAGAAGGCCGAACGGTTCCGTGGCATCCGCCCCGATTCACTCGTACTGACTGCCGACACGATGGTAATCGCCGATCATCATATTTTAGGCAAGCCGACTGACGCCAACGACGCATTCCGGATGATCAAAATCCTCTCAGGCAGAAGCCATAAGGTCGTAACGGCGGTGAGTTTGCTATCGGACGACATCATCGAAACCGCCTCCGACGTGGCAGAAGTTTACTTCCGCGACTTGGAAGATTGGGAAATCAACCACTATATTGAGCAGTACAAACCCTTCGATAAGGCCGGCTCCTATGGCATTCAGGAATGGATCGGGATGGTCGGGGTAGAGAAAATCGAAGGGTCGTTCTATACAATCATGGGCCTGCCGGTCCAGGTCGTTTACCGGTTGTTGAAACCGCATTTTCAATAATGCCCCGCTATGTTCGCAGATAAGTCAGCCAGTATCCCGAAAGTTTGCTATGAGATATTCGTCCGTTCTTTCTGCGACTCCAATGGTGACGGCATCGGCGATTTGAACGGCATTATCTCCAAACTGGATTACCTGGCCGACCTCGGCATTGAGGCGATCTGGCTCACGCCTATCCACCCTTCGCCAAGCTACCATAAATACGACGTCATCGATTACTACGCGATCGAGCCCGAGTACGGGACGCTGGCCGACTTCAAGCGCCTGCTCGCGGGAGCGCATGAGCGCGGGATCGCCGTTTACCTCGATCTGATCATCAACCACACCAGCACCTTGCATCCATGGTTCAAGGAAGCGCGTAAGAGCAAAGACAACCCCTACCGGCATTTTTACTGGTGGATGACCGAAGACCAGATCGACCATCTCGGGATTTCCGAGCGAGAGACTTCCGACGACTCACAGGTTGTATACCCGTGGCATGAAAACCCCGGCGACGACGAAAAATACTACGGCCTTTTTTATAAAGGCATGCCCGATCTTAATTTCCATTCGGAGGCATTACGGGGAGAGATAGCCAAAATTGTCCGGTTCTGGCTAAATGATGTCGGTGTCGACGGATTCCGTCTCGATGCTGCACGGCATATTTATCCTGTGTGGGACAATGAAGATAGCATCACTTTCTGGCAGTTTTTCTCCAAAATCGTCGGGGAGGCCAAGCCAAGTGCATTTACCGTGGGCGAGGTATGGGCCGATACCGAAGAAGTAGCCCCTTATTTCCGCAACCTGAATGCAACCTTCCATTTCGATCTGAGCTTTGCGCTTCAACGTATGCTCATAGCCGGGCGGGACGAGCAGATTATCGACAAGTTGCAAGCCAGTTTCAAACTATTCCAACAATATAATCCGCTGTTCGTGAATGCGATCATGCTCACCAACCACGACCAGGAGCGGATTGGCAGCGTTGTGGGCCACAATATCGAAAAGATCAAACTCGCGGCCAGTATTCTGCTCACCCTTCCGGGGCAACCGTATCTCTATTATGGTGAAGAAATTGGAATGCTGGGCAAGAAACCGGATCCGTATATCCGTGAGCCATTCCTCTGGACTGCTGATCCCGACGATCCCCAACTTGCCAGCTGGATCGACCCGGAGTTCAGCACCCTGAAGACAGTGGCGCCCCTTTCGGAGCAGGCAGGCGATCCCACTTCTGTTTTCAATCATTACAAAAACCTCTTACACCTGCGCAGGACCGAGCCAGCGCTGCACCAGATCCTGGCGCCTAATCTGCAACCTGTGCGTTTCGACGATGAGCAGCTGTTAGGCTATTTCCGCCCGCACGTCGATCGTTCGCTCATGGTTATTCATAATCTCGGGGATGATGAAAGGGAATTTAAACTGCCGGATGACAAATCACTGTTTACCGAAGTGCTGTTTTCGACGGACCCTTTGCATGAAAATGCATTGACTGAGAGCCGCCTGTCTCCGCATTCCAGCATTATTCTGGCACCGGCGCAGAATACCCGCCCGCTCGATAAGCAGTAGGGAAACGCCGCTTAGGTTCTTTATTGCTAAATCGATGTCGGTACTGCTAATGCATTCCCTATGAAATCCGGTATTATTTCCACCTGTCTGATCGTCCTTCTGACCTGTACTGCTATGGCGCAAAAGTCCTACCCTACCATGGGCAAGATTGTTTATGAAGATCCCGCATTTGAAAAACTGCTATCCAAAGACGCTAAAATTGAAGTGCTGGCATCGGGATTCGATTGGTCGGAAGGGCCGGTTTGGGTGAAAGAGGGCGGCTACCTGCTGTTTTCGGATGTGCCGAAGAACAAGGTTTACAAGTGGGATGAAAAAGAAGGGCTTTCGGTATTCCTGGAACCGTCGGGCTACACCGGCCGGGGCGTTTACAGTGATGAACCGGGTAGCAACGGTCTCATTATTGACAACAAAGGACGCCTCGTTTCCTGCGAGCACGGCGACCGCCGCATCTCCGCGATGCCACTGAATGTGGGCGGAAAAATCACATTGGCTGATAACTTCCAAGGCAAGCGTTTCAACAGCCCAAATGATATCGTACAGCACAGCAATGGCGATTACTACTTCACCGATCCGCCATACGGCCTTATGAAAAAACACGAAGACCCGACTCGCGAGATCCCGCAATTCGGCGTGTACCGCATTCATAAGGATGGCAAAGTGACAATGCAGGTCAGCGACCTCAGCCGCCCGAATGGCCTGGCATTCTCCCCGGATGGCAAAACATTATATGTAGCGCAATCCGACCCTGAAAAGTCGATCTGGATGGCTTATCCACTCGATGCGAACGGCAATGCAGGCAAGGGTAAACTCATTTACGACGCTACGCCCATGGGCAAACGCGGCATGGCGGGCCTCCCCGACGGCCTCAAAATCGACAAAGACGGTAACCTGTGGTCGTCAGGCCCCGGTGGAATGCTCATTATCAGCCCCGCCGGAAAGTTGCTCGGCCGCATGGAAATGGGCGAGCTCACCTCCAATTGCGCCTGGGGTAACGATGGTTCTACCTTATACATGACTGTCGACGGTTACGTTTGCCGTATCAAAACCAATACGAAGGGTGCTGGCTGGTAATCAGTTTTTCTTCCGGTACTCGCGAAGCGTGTTATCTACATCGCGTTTTACATTCATCCAGTCGGATTTTCCATTACGGTAAATGTTGGTGTAGGCTTTGTAAAGCGCCAGACGGTCATCGCTGATCTTGTCGAGCTCCATAGCCATAGCCTGTCGGGACGACGACTTTGCATTCTTATATTCATTGAGCAGGTTATTGTACCTGTTTTCGAGATTATCCAACTCATACAAAACCACTTCCGCCAGCTTGTCCATATCGGCGTATTGATTCAGCAACCGCTGATTGTAATCCGAGTTAGTACCTGCGGGCGACGTTACCGCTCCCGTATTACTCCCATTGTCGACTACCCGGTCATAATCTTTCCGATAAGTCGGGTCGGAGGTTTCGGGACTCCTGCCATTGTCCGGAGCGCGAGCGGAACGGTCGGTAGAAGACGTGGATGAAGAAGATGAAATGCCGTGGCGCTGGTCGTAACGTCGCTGCAATGCGGCTGAGCAAGAGAAGGCCAGTGCGGCAAATGCTGCCATTACTGACCATATGTAAAGTTTTTTCACCGATAATCCTGTTAGAAGTTATACCTCAGGCAGACACTGAGATGGCGATTAAAGTAAAAGAATTTGGGAATAAATTCAAGGCTGGCGCCACTGTCGGCATAAAATGGACATATAGCCCTTGCTCGCCCATTTACTCAAAATCAAAAGTCCTGTTTTGTTTCCAGACCATTTTCTTTCTAATATTGGGGCCTTATTCAGGTTCGCCGTTCCAAACAAACTAACACACCAGTGACCCAAATCAAGCAGAACAAGATCTTCAATCCCAAAGATATCATTGCCTATTTTCTTGTCGCGGGTACCGGTGCCTTGATCCAGTTAGTTTCCAGCAGTCTCATTCAGGACTGGTTCAACATCTCCTGGAGCGACTCTATTGTCCCTTCATATATCATCGGTTTTTTCTGGGGTTTTACACTCACCAAACTGTTCGCATTCGATGCGCGCCGGAGTAATCAAACACGCCGCGAGATGGTAAAATTCCTGATGGTTTCGATGGTTTCGCTTTTCATTACCTGGGCATTTACCATCGGATCCTCGAAATTGCTCATCGACTACCTGGGGATGGAGGTCTATAAAGTGAAGTTTTCTTTCGCCAAGAAAGAGGTGAATGTAACGGAAATGGTTTGCTATGTGATCGGGATGGGTTTCAGCTTTGTGAGCAACTACATTCTGCACAAAACCTTCACTTTTAAAAGCACCGGTTTTTACAATCGCCTGAAAGTCCTGATCCGCTGATCGCTACAATCTTTCCACGATCATAGCAGAAGCCCCTCCCCCGCCGTTACAAATGGCAGCGAGGCCGTATTTGCCATTATTTTTCTTCAAAACAGACAGTAATGTGGTGACGATGCGCGCGCCCGACGCGCCCAACGGGTGCCCGAGCGACACTGCTCCTCCGAATACATTAACCTTTTCAATGTCGAGGTCCAGTGCCTGAATGTAAGCCAATGCTACCACGGCAAATGCCTCATTCACTTCGAAATAGTCGATATCCGAAATTTTCAGGCCTGCCTTTTTCAATACCTTTTCCGTCGCCATTACAGGGGTGGTTGTAAACCAGGCTGGCTCCTGTTCCGCGTCGGCGTAAGCAACAATGCGGGCAATAGGTTTGAGGTTCTCCCCATTCACGACACCACTGCCGGCCAGTACCAATGCCGCTCCACCGTCATTGATCGTCGAAGCATTGGCAGCCGTTACCGTTCCGTCTTTGGAAAACACCGGCTTTAAAGTGGGAATCTTATCGAATTTGACACGTTTGTACTCTTCGTCTTCACCCACCACGGTTGTCTCGCCTTTTGGGGATATGATTTCAACCGGCACGATTTCATCCGCAAACGACCCATTAGCCGTAGCCTCCGCCGAACGTTGATACGAACGGATCGCGAACTCGTCCTGAACTTCCCGCGAAATGTTGTATTTCAATGCCGTTTTATCACCGCAAACGCCCATGCCTATTTGATCGTACACGTCGGTCAGTCCGTCTTTCAGGAGCCCATCGATAATTTCGCCGTGCCCGTAACCGTAGCCATTCCGGCCTTTGGGTAAATAATAAGGGATTTGGGACATATTCTCCATGCCACCGGCCACCACAATGCGCGCATCGCCCAGCTGAATGGCCTGCGCACCGAGCGACGTGGCTTTCATCCCGGAAGCACAAACTTTGTTGACCGTCGTGCAAATCACCGAAACCGGTAGTCCCGCGTAAATAGCAGCCTGTCGCGCTGGCGCCTGCCCGAGATTCGCAGAAACCACATTGCCCATCAGCACCTCATCGACTGAAGCCGGCTCGATTCCGGATTTCATAAGCGCGCCCTGAATGGCGGTAGCACCCAATTTTGCGGCGTGCACGGAAGAAAGAGTACCCCCGAAACTGCCAATGGGTGTGCGGGCGGCGGAGAGAATGAAGGTGTCGGTTT
>DATMSL010000320.1:0-11932 GCA_035565435.1 Dyadobacter sp.
CTCTCTATGTATTACCTTACCCTCCACAATAATTAATTGTATCTTCAAATCCGTACCGGGTGGCGCACATCGTGCTAAACAGTTTTGGATTGGTCGTTCATCACCATGAAACGACATACGATAAAGGGGGGCCTTTAGATCACCGATCCGAAAAAATATTCTTAAATTTTTCAATTCTGGTCGCGGCTCATGGTTTCGAGCATCTTTCCGAGGTTCAGGCTTCGGGCGGAAGCATTAAAAATCTGCCTGTAAACGCCGTTTTGCTCATACAAATCCTCATGTTTGCCGGATTCGACGATCTGCCCTTTTTTCATGACGTAGATTTGATCCGAATCAAGAATTTGTGCCAGACTATGCGAAATAATGACAACCGTCCGGTTTTTCTTGATCGCGTCGAGGCTGTTTTTGATCTGCTCGGTGGCAATGGCGTCGAGACTGGCGGTAGGCTCGTCGAGGAAAATAATGGGTGGATTTTTGAGAAAAAGACGTGCAATGGCAATGCGCTGCTGCTGACCTCCCGAAAGCAATTGCGCATCCGTTTCGTAACCGTCGGGGAGCTCCATGATCTGCTCGTGCAAATAGGCGCTTTTGGATGCTTCTACGAGCTCATCCCATGCGGCATCGGGCTTGCCGTACCAGATGTTTTCCGCAATGGAGCCTTTGAAAATGTGATTCTTTTGAAGCACCATACCAATCGCATTTCGTAGTGAGGCCAGATCGTAGGATTTCAGCGGCTGCCCGTCGAGCAGGATCTCACCCGAGTCCTGCGCATAAAAACCTACGAGCAGGTTGATTAATGTGCTTTTACCAGCTCCCGAAAGCCCCACCAGTGCGGTCGTTTGCCCCGATTTGATCTCTATATCGATGCTCGATAATGCTTTTGTACCATTGGGATAAGTAAAAGAGACACCTTGGAGCTGGTAATCGCCGCTGAATTGCGTTTTTACTGTATCGCCGCTGGTTTCCACGGATTCTTTGGCGTCCAGAATATCGAAAAAGCCTTCGGAATACGTCAATGCGTCGTTCATCTCGTCATAAATGCGATGCAGCTGGCGAATAGGAGCGGAGACATTATTGAATAGCAAAATATGGAACATGATCGCGCCGATGGACATTTGCTGGTCGAGCACGAGGTAGGCCGTCAGAATGATGATCAATACCACGCCGATCTGCTCGATAAAACTTTTAATACCGTCGTAGGTGAAGTTTGTCTTCCGTGTTTTGAGTTGTGAATCCATCAGTTCCATTTGCAGACGGTATTGTTTTTCGCCTTCCAGCTTCTCGCGCACGAAGGATTTGATCACAATCACCGACTCGATCAGGTTAATGAGCCCGTTACTCTTATTCTCGCGCTGCCGTTTCAGCTTCCGACGGACGCCCTGCAACTCACCGGCCTGCTTGTAACTTACCCAGAAATAAACCGGCAGAATGGCCAATGCAATGCAGCCGACGTAGAAATTGGCCGAGAACATAATGCCTAGCGCGACAACCGCATTGGCAAATAATGGCAGGATATCGATAAAGAAGTTCTGGATCAGTTTCGTAAGACTTTCCGCACCACGATCAATGCGGGTTTGCAGCTTGCCTTTCTGATTTTCATTATGGCTGAAAAACGCGAGATTGTAAGTCAGGATGCGGTTGACGGCATTCTGAGCAAGGTCGCTGGAAACTTTGATACGGATTTTTTCACCAAAATACCGCTGTCCGAAAACGATGAAGGTATTCACGATCTCTTTCACGAAGAGTATCGCGGTAATTTGAAGCAGCAGTTCTTTGCCTTGCAGGATACCCCAGTGCTTGTCGAGCATCGACTGTACCGTATCGACGGTGTAGCGAAGTACCCAGGGGTTTACTTGCGCCGTAACAGCGCCCAGTAACGTAAGGAATAATGCAAATGCGATTTGCCGGTGGTACGGCTGTACGAAAGGACGTAGTCTTTGAAAGATTTGCCAGATATTCATGCAGGGTCAACACGAAATCTGGCAAAATGATTTGAATATCTAAGGCTTAACCATTTCTCTTGGGCTTGTTGCCGGAGCGCTTGATGGGACGTCCATATTTGGCCATTTTTTCCTTCGCATGATCACGGCGGATATTAACCTTCTGATTTTTAGCCTTCTTTTCGTGAAATGCCGGGCCTACGTCCTCGCGTTTAGGACGTTTCAGCTCAATATTTTTCATGAAAACTTTGGGCTCTTCGTCGGGCGTCAGTATTTCTGAAATCTTCAAGCCTTCGGGCAATGGAAGAATGGGTATTTCAAAATCCATCAATTCCTCGATCTGTTCCTGAAAAGGTTTTTCGCGTTCCGTAATAAACGAAATAGCAATCCCTTTCTGGTCGGCCCTGCCGGTGCGGCCTATCCGGTGAATGTAATTTTCAGGAACTTCGGGAATATCGAAATTGAATACATGCGAGACTTCGGCCACATCGAGCCCGCGGGCGATAATGTCGGTGGCGATCAGGATGCGGTAATTGCCGGCATGGAACTGCCGGATCGTGTTGAAGCGGTGGTTCTGGTCCTTGTTGGAATGGATCACCCCGATTTTGTTCATATAACCAAGTTCCAGTTGGCCGTAGAGCTGGTCGGCGAGCTTTTTGGTAGCCACAAAAATCAGGACCTTATTCATCTCAGCGTGCCGGTCAAGCAGGAGATCGAGCAGGTTTACTTTGGTGTAAAAATTAGGGACCTCATAGGCCTGCTGTTCGATATTGTCCAAAGGCGTTCCTACCGGCGCGGCTTCAATGCGTACGGGATCATTGAAATAGGTCTTCATCAGAGCTTCTACCTCCTGGGTAATAGTGGCTGAAAAAAGGAGGTTCTGGCGCCGTTGAGGAAGCAAATCGAGAATGTTTTTGAGTTGTGGGCGGAAGCCGAGGTTCAGCATCTCGTCTACCTCGTCGATTACCAGCTTTTTAATGTTTTTGCTTTTTAGAGAGCCATTCAACGCAAGATCGTACAAGCGGCCTGGCGTGGCCACCACTACATCGGCGCCTTCCTGAAGCTCAGCCATTTGTACCTTGATATTTCCACCTCCGTACACACCCACGGCTTGTAACGTCGTGTAAGCCGCCAGTTTTCGCACTTCCTCTAATACCTGCACCACAAGCTCGCGCGTAGGCACAAGGATCAATAGCTGCGGAAGGCGATCTTTGGCATATTCAATCTGCCGGAGTGTGGGTAACAAATAGGCGAATGTCTTTCCGGTACCGGTTTGGGCGATGCCGCATACATCTTTTCCGGACATCATAACCGAAAAGACCTTGTGCTGGATCGTAGTAGGGGTGGTATATCCCGCTTCTGAAAGCGCTTTCAGAAACGGCTTGGTGAGATTTAAATCTTCAAAAGTCATAATGCAGTTCGTAAAAGACTACAAAGGTACGGCTAATCCCTTTGAACGCATTATGCCAGCCGGTTTATCTACTCTTGCGAGGGTTGCGCAGCGCTAGGTACCAGTAATGCACAGCAATGCCGATGCTATTTTAAATGATTAATTACAATTTGATCAATACCTTGGATTGTACATAGGAAGCCCTGGTATTCGGATCCAGAAAGCGAAAATCGAGGATTCTCCTGGGATATTCTTCGCAGCTTCCGAGGATTTGCAGATCAGGGCGAATGGCCTTGAATTCTCCCACGAAGTTTTGATGCGTGTAAACCAGGCAATTTTTCATGCCAATGAGTTTTCCAAAGTCATCCATTTCGGTCACTTGCGTACCCGAGTAAAAGCGCAGGCTGTAAGGCGTCCCGGCCTGGTAACTGAACAGGCGTTCTTGTGAAGCGCCATTTGCCCTGGCGATAATGCCGAGCTTGGCGGGGGCTTGGTACTCGTAGATATTGGGGTAAAAATAGGTAGTCAGCACGATGTTGGCCCCGATCGCGAATACGACGCAGCCGGTAATGAGCTTGTTACGGACGGATGAGAAGAAGATCAGCCAGGTAAGGATGCTGAGGAGTGCCATGAAATGGACCAGACCGTAATAGTTGTCGGCCGGGAATGTGAACCACACGAGACAAAACAGTAGCGCGAGCGCGGCATATGCGGCCACTGCATGTACATATGCCAGCAGGCCCGAGAATGTTTCCGGGGCATTTTGGAGACGGCGGATGACATAGATTGCCGTAACTACCGCAGCAACGGGATACGCCATGTACACATCAAAAGTGGTTCTGAATGGATTGAGATAACTAAAAAGAAAAGGCATGATGATCGCAAGCAGGCAAATCAGTTCATGCTTCGAGCCCTTGTCCTGATCGGGAGAAACAACCTTCTGAACGAGATCGATCATCGCCAGGATGAAGAAGATCGTCCATGGGGAAAATGTTACAAGTAACGTCAGCAATGGGTCTACGGGCCATTCGTTGCTGCTGTCGGGGAAGGTATTTTTTACCCATATCAAACCGGCGACACCGAGGAGGGAAAGCAGCAGGCTGACCACTTTCCGGCTTTCGAGGTAGATGTAAAGTTGCCATAATGCGAAAATAAAGCACGCCGCCAGGTAGCTCGAATCCCCCAGTTCATTATTGACCAGGAATGTGGCTTGCGAAGTGCCCAATATCAGCATGGAAAGGATGGCCGGCTCCACACCCGCAAGCGCGCGGGTGAAGCGGTAAGTACAAAAAAGGCTGAAAAGAATAGCGAGGAAGCCCGGAATGTGCAGCGACAGCTGATTGATCCCGAACAGCCGCATAGCGCCCACGGAGAATGAAATAATGGGTGGTGAAATGCCCGTTTGTTCATTTATAGAGCCATTTTTTACCGCTTCGGCAGAGATAGCAGCTATTTGGGCAGATAAGTCTTCGGGAATCAGCATCAGCCAGCCGATCATCCAGATCAACACAGCGGTCCCCAGGCCCCATTTGGTAATTTTCAACAAATCCTTTTGAAGCATAGGCAGTGTGCGTTAAAACCTACCGGTAGCAAAAGTAAAGAAGGGCACTCAAATTTGGATGCCCTTCTATCATGGATTATAGTGTGTCAGCGCGTACGTAGCCTTCCGGTGTGCTTGTTGTAGGTGCCGAGCGGGAAGCTCAGCCCCACATTGATCCCCCAGTTGTTGTTGCGAACCTTCGAATTGTCGAGCCTTGTTACATCAAGCAACCCGACACCGTAGCGTACATCGAAATTCAGCCATATCTTCTCCTGGATGCGGTAGTTCAATCCACCCCCGAAAGTAAGGCCGAGGTCGAACGGAGCGTAAATGCGGTTGTTGGAATCTCCATTGATGTTGTTGCCGTTCTTATCCCTTGCGCCAACCAGGAAGTTGAGGTTAGGGCCGAGGAAAATCTTAGGACGTAAACGGTCGCCGTAACGCCCGAAAAAGAAAGTAGCCAGCAATGGGGCCTGGATATAGTTTAGGTTAATCTCATTGGTTTTGTTGTTGATTTGCGCGCCGAGCTGTGTAAAAAGCAGCTGTCCGCTGAAACCGAAGCCCGATTCAGAGCTGTAATTGTAGAAGCCGCCAATGGTCAATCCGGGTTTCCAATCGGTGTTCGAAACATCGCCGCGGAAATTGGCAATCGATAAGCCTACCAGCGGGCCGATGGAAACGTTTTCCTGAGCTTGTGCCCGCGAGCTACAAAACACGACTGCGAGCAGCAAAAAAATGCAATTTTTCATCTAAATGTGAGTTTGGGTGCGTCAATCCCGCTAAACACAAATTATATGCCACTGGTGCATTTTGTGCCTCCTTTGGCTTAACCAGCTAAACACTAGCATCGTGTATAGCCGTATTTATAAAATCACATTTATACGAATGTTGAATATCGTGGAAAAACATCTACGCATTGTATACGTTTCCCGCAAAAACGGCTGTTTTTCGGCTATTCATCGGAGTCTTCTTCCGGCTGATCGGGGATTTGGAAGGGTTTGAGATAAGCTTTGAGTTGGGATGGAACGAGCCAGTGTCTGTACACTTTCTTGATATTCTTGATCTCAGCCTTCAACTCGTTGATATTGGTATTGAATTTGGCGATAACGGTGATCCGGGAATTGGCGTGCGGATAAGGGAGGCCACAAATGGCCGATATCTTCTGCTGTATCGCGATTTTCTGCTGATCCAGTTCTTCCACCTGCTGCCTCAAGACCTTATTGTAATAGCTCAGCTGGTTTTTGTTGAGATTTTCAAGGCCGGTGCGGTTGGTCTGTTCGAGTTCCATTTGCAGTTTCAGCAGGTCGAGCAAGTTGTTGGCCTGATACGCCATCGTAATACGCTGCATAGTCTCAGTTTTACGCAGTTTTTCGGCCTCTTCGGACTCCCGATCGGGATGGAAGGTTTTTACGAGTTCCATGTAGACGCTCCGCACCGATTTCGTGGTCTTCGCGTGCTGCATTTCCCGCGTACGCTGGTCCATGCGTTGGTCCCTTCTTTCCGCCTTAATGCGTTGCTGTTCTTCTTCCGGCAGTTCGTGAAACGATACTTCCGGCTCTGGTTCATTCTCGCTTTCGAGTAAAAAAGCAGGGTCTTTGATGCGGGAAACTTCTCTCAGTCGCCCCTCTTCGAGCAAAACCTCGATGTCTACCGGGCTGTATTTGTTAAAAACAGGTTTCAGCTCGGATAGTGCGTGATTTTTGATGAGGTCGTAGGCATTCTCGGTGATCAGGAAGGCCAGCTTGGTTTGATAGGCTTTCCGGAAATGCTCCGCCTCGTAGGTTCGGTCCCACAGGTTGACAATATCGGCCCGGTAGCCCTGGTATTCCCGCACGAGCGGATCCAGGTCGGACGGCATTCGCCGCAACATTTCGTCATACGCCTGTTGAAGGTCGGCAATCTGGCGGTCCAGCGCCTCGATTGTCTCGGAAAGCAGGTTAAACTCCTTTTGTTTCTTGTTGAGTGGCTTGTCTTGCTCGGGAATATGCAGAATGGCGGTGTCAGTCATGATCAATAAACAGCGCTCGCGGGATTACAGGTTCAGTTCCTGGTAGGAAATCAGCACAATGGCGGCCACAGCGAGTGCCAGGCCCCACTTATTCAGCGTATTAAGACGCTCCTTGTACAATGCCCAGGCCGCGAGGGCCGAAACGAGCATGGTCAGGATATTATAGATCGGGAAAACATAAGCCGCGCTATTTCCGAACGCAGCAAGCGCGAGCAAAAGAAAATAGAGCGATAAAAAGTTGGGAACTCCGAGTAGGAGCCCGCCGATTACGCTGCGGAGTTTCAATGAATGTCCGTGGGCAATGATGCGGTAAATGAGGATTGAAGTTCCGATTACCACCGCTCCAAAGCAGGCGATGATCATGAAAACCGTGATTTGTGCGGCAGGATAGTATTTCGAAGACAGGAAGTTGATCAGCGTATTGTTGGTGCCGGTCGCAAAGAATGTCAGTACCGGGAAAATCCATAATGTCTGCTTCACGGCTTGTCCCGTATTGGCGGCATCGGAGGATTTCGGCGAACGCTGGATGGCGCCTAATGCAAGTGCGACGAGCGCAAGCACGAGCCCCACGTAATTGAGCGCGGTGAAGTCTTTGTTGTTATTCCTGAAAACAAAAAGCCCGAAAAGCACGGGGATTACCAGCGACATATTACCTGCCAGCGACGTGGCTGTCACACTCACTTTTTGTGCGGTAAGCCCTATGAGCAGGAATGCCGTGACGAACATCGCCCCAAGCGCCATGGTGAGGATCGTTCCCTCCGACGCCCATCGCACCTGCGTGAACAGGCCCAGGTCGGGCGTCAGAAACAGGCCGGTAAGCACGCAGGAGTAATAGTTGAAAACTACGGCGTGAAACGAGTCCACCTGATAGCGCGGATAAGCGCGCATGATCAGGTAGAGCATCACCGTGAAAACAACCGCTAGCAGGAAGAACAGCATGGCGCTTACCTCCCGGTAAGGATTTCGTCGATCACGCGCGGGTAATGCGCGTATTCGAGTGCGTGCACTTTGCGTGCGACGTCGTCGGGCGTGTCACCGGGCGCGACATCGCATGTAGCCTGGAAAATAATGTCGCCCTCATCGTAATGCTCGTTCACATAGTGAATTGTAATACCTGATTCGGTATCTCCCGCATTCACCACTGCCTCATGTACAAAATGCCCGTACATGCCTTTCCCGCCGTATTTCGGCAACAATGCCGGGTGGATATTGATCATTTTATTGGGGAATGCTTCCACCAGCACCGGTGGTACGAGCATCATAAAGCCTGCGAGTACAACGAGATCGATCCCTTCGTTTTGGAGGATTTGGGGGATTTTTCCGGTTTGATAAAAGGTTTTCTTGTCAAAAAACACAACCGGAACTTGTAATTTAAGCGCCCTTTTGATCACTCCGGCCATGGGGTTGTTAGTGAAAATCAGCGACACATCCACGTCGTCGCGGCCCGCGAAATGCTCGCAGATCTTTTCGGCATTGGACCCCGAACCGGAGGCAAAAATGGCAATTCTCTTCATTATTAAGCGTAGTTGATATATAATAGATAAGAAGTATCTTCAGGAAAATATACGGGCAAAGCTATAAAAGAACGGCTTGCCGACGAACCGGAAGCCGTTCTTTAGGGAAATGTTAATATTGAGTTGCCTGATATCAATAGATTTTGGAGAGTTCGCTATATCCCATCAGTTTCCCTTTGCGGTACGTCTCGGTTTTCAGGTCCCATACGACACCGGGAGCGCGATACGAAACGGTTTGCATCTCCATTTTCACGGGAAAGCCCATCACCATTTCCATATTCATATCCGAATTGATCTTGTAAACATCATAGCTTCCCGCGGCGACGGTAAGCTTTTCCTGACCCGCCACCGTGCGGTTTTTAATAAACATATTGAAAACCACAGGCATCGGCCCCGACTTTCCTTCGCCTTTCACAGCCGCGTCTTTCAACTTATCGCCGACCGCCAGTTTGGACGGGATCTCGATATTGTCGTAGGTAAACTTCATTTCCATATTCTGAAACGATTTCATCTGCTCCTGATTGATCATCGAAGCCGCATCGAGCGTGAGCACATTCCCGTCGCATTTCATTTGGTAAGTGTTTTTTAACTCGGATTTACCTTTCGTATTGAAAGATTCCATGTCAATCGTTACCACTGTGTTGCTGCCTTCTTTGGTTACTTTGGCAATTTTATAGGTGAGCTTGCCGAGCGCCTTGCCTTTGCCGTCATAGTTGTTCATTTCAAATCCTCCTCCTTCTTTAAAGGCGAAACCGGCGCATTCCTGGGCATAGGCCCTCAGGCTGAGCATCATCATGCACGCGATGCTCCATAGGATGAACTTTTTCATATCGGTAATAGCGATTTAGTTTTGGGGTGATCAAATATAACTTTTCAACCGGTTAATTAAGCGGCATGGAATGTTAAATTAATCGGTGCGTCAGGTCCAGATCATGGTAATCAGCCCGAGCAGCATAATGATCTTGCAGAGGCTGCTGATATCCTTGAAATCACGACGCGTGTCGGCCTGATATAGGCGCAGCACGAGCAATGCGATCGGGATCAGGAGCAGCAGGAAGAGGAGGGTGAGCAAGTTGTTCTGCAATGCACGCGCCATGACGAAGAGCGTCAGTACAAAAACGATAATAACCGAATAAAGGAATGTTTTCGTGCGTCGGATGCCCCAGATGATCGGCAGTGTACGGCAGCCGTGCGCTTCATCGCCGCGAATGTCTTCCATGTCTTTCACCACCTCGCGGATCAATGAAATGAAAAAGGAAAATACCGCATAAATGAATACCAAATGCCTGTTGGCGGGGTAATGCACGGTGAGTATGAGCAACGTAAGCCCCGTGAGCAGCGAAACAATGAAGTTGCCGATGAACGGCAGCCGCTTGTAACGCTCGGAGTAGAACCAGAGCAACGTGATCGAGAATACGTTGATAATGAATACGTACGGGCTAACCACCAGGCCCAGTATCGCGCCGACAACATTCAGGATCTGGTGTGCACCCATGGCCCAGCGGCGTTTCAGGTAACGACCCACCACTACTCTTTCAGGCTTGTTGACGATGTCGATCTTGACGTCGAAATAGTCGTTGATAATGTACCCGGCGGCGGCAATGCAAACCGTTGACAGCGAGAGCACCAACATATCGATGTCTGTCACGATCGATTTCCATTCATGTCTCGGACCGATGAGCAGGATGCGTGTAAGGTACTGTGTCAGGGCCACAATGACGAGATTGGTCATGCGCACAAGACGCGCACTCCCGGTTACATAATCCCACGCTGTGATCTTGGGTCTGGCCGACACATTCATGAAGTTTGACGCTGGAAAAAGAAGGTTTAGGCAATAAAATTATTCATTTTATACCATTAACGACAATTCTTCACTTCTTTATCCATTTGTGGGATAAAAAACGCGCATTTGTTGTTAGCTAATTTGTACCGTTATCCGGACGGTTGTTCATGCCGGATATTCAACCATTTGCTGACCTAATATGAAAATTGGTATCGTATGCTATCCTACCTTCGGAGGAAGCGGTGTGGTAGCTACCGAGCTTGGAAAAGCGCTTGCAAAAGCCGGCCACCAGGTTCATTTCATTACCTATTCCCAGCCTCAACGGCTGGACTTTTTTAATGAGAACCTCTATTATCATGAAGTAAATATACCTGCGTATCCATTGTTCCAGTACCCGCCTTACGAGTCGGCGCTGTCGAGCGAAATGGTGCATGTAGCGGCCAATGCGGGCCTTGACTTACTTCACGTACATTATGCGATCCCGCACGCGTCGTCGGCGTACCTCGCAAAGCAGATCCTCGCTGCGCAGGGCATTCACATTCCGGTGATTACCACCTTGCATGGTACCGACATTACCCTCGTTGGAAAAGATCCTTCGTACGAGCCGGTGGTGACGTTCAGTATCAACCAGTCGGACGGTATTACCGCGGTTTCCGACTCGCTTAGAAAGGATACCTACGATCATTTCAAGATCACCAAGGATATTGAGGTAATCCCCAATTTCATCGACCTCGACCGCTTCAACAGGCAAAAGAAAGATCACTTCAAACTCGCCATTTGCCCTAACAACGAGAAACTGATCGTACATACTTCCAATTTCAGGAAGGTAAAGAGGATCGACGACGTAATCATGATCTTCGAAAGGCTGCGCAAGCTCCTGCCGAGTAAGCTGCTCCTCGTTGGCGACGGCCCCGACCGGATGCGCATCGAACGCCTGTGTAAAGATCTGGATATGCTTTCGGACGTGCGTTTCCTGGGGAAACTCGATGCGATCGAAGAGGTACTTTCCGTGGCCGACCTGTTCCTGATGCCTTCCGAATCCGAAAGTTTTGGGCTCGCTGCCCTGGAAGCGCTGGCTTGCGAGGTGCCTATTATCACATCCAATGCAGGCGGTTTGCCCGAGCTGAACGTGCATGGCGTAACCGGCTTCCTGAGCGACGTGGGCGACGTAGAAGACATGGTAAAACATGCCGCCTACATTCTCGATGATGCCAACCTACCTACGTTTAAAGCGAATGCACTGGCTAGGGCTCGCGAATTCGACGTGGCGAAAATCCTGCCGCATTACGAAGCTTATTACGAGCGCGTGGTGGAGAACAGCAAAGCGGTCGATCTGGCATAGACAACCGCTGGTAAACGGATAGCGCCGCTCAGTTTGCGGTTTCGTCTTTCATGCGGTTTTCCTTATATTCGTGTGCTAATTATGTTAGGTTTACGTTATTGATTGAGGTAAAAAACATTGTTGAAAGATGAAAGTGCTATTTAATATATTATTCATATTCCTGCTCCTGATCGCATTTGTGCCGTTTTTTCGGCGATTCCTTTTCCACCTGCTGGTGGGCAGGCAGCTCATCAAGCAACAGGAGAAAGCATACCGCGCACAACAGCAGGCCGAGCGTGCCCGTACTAAGCCGGGAGGTATCCGCGTCGACAGTGCTCCGCAAAACAACAGTGAGTCGTCGAGGTTCAAAGGGGGCGAGTATGTGGATTATGAAGAAGTGAACTAGAAGTTTTAGAAATAGATATAATGCAAGAAG